>NZ_JAUOPX010000045.1:0-37778 GCF_030547455.1 Motilimonas sp. 1_MG-2023
TTGGTGGGTTGTGAAGGATTTGAACCTTCGACCAATTGATTAAAAGTCAACTGCTCTACCAACTGAGCTAACAACCCGAATTTTCGTTTAAACTTTTCTTTCGCTGGAATGATAGCGCTGACTCTCGCAGTTCTGCTCTACGCCTTCAACTGCAGCACTAACAACCCGAATTTTCGTTTAAATTTTCTTTCGCTGGAATGATAGCGCTGACTCTCGTAGTTCTGCTCTACGCCTTCAACTGCAGCACTAACAACCCGAATTTGTGTTTAAATTTTTCTTTCGCTTTAATGCTAGTGCTGACTCTCGCAGTTCTGCTCTACGCATTCAACTGCAACACTAACAATCCATATTCGCTTTAAACTTTTCTTTTTCTCTTAAGAGACGGAACGTTAGTTACTTATAACGACCTAATCTGATTTAGATTCTTTAAACTGTCACCTAAATCCGCTAAGCAAAGCCGCCTAGGCAACGGCGGCTAATATTACGGATTTCTAAATCCAGTGCAACTTAAAAATGTATTTTTTTTCCCGACTGCTTACTTATCAGGCAAACAAGCTAAATTAGTAGCAATTGCGATACATTTTTTTTACTTTAAGGCTGAAACTCGCGGCTCTGCTAACTTTGCAGAAGATGAACCAGGATAATCAGTAAGGACTTGCTCGTATAAACTAATCGCTTCTGCTTTATTTCCTAAGTACTCAGCAATGATGCCACTTTTTAACAACGCCTCACCCCGTTTGTTCGAATCAGGATATTTATTCGCCACAATATCAAATTCTTTTTTCGCAGCTTCACGCTGTTCAGCATTAAATAGTAGCTGTCCAAGCCAATAATGCGCATTGGCGCCATAACTTGAATCGGGATAAGTTGAGATAAAACCTTGGAAGGCCACTATCGCTTGATCATATTGCTTGTCTTGAAGAACGAGCTTCACTGCATCTTCATAAGCTGACTTTTCATTAACAGGAGCTGCATTTTCTGTCGCGTCAACAGCAGGCTCCACCACAGCGGGTTGCGAGAGTTTGTTATCTATTTCCTGATACAGTTCACGTTGACGAGTCTGGATCTGCTCAATCTTATGATTTTGCCGTTCCATTGATCCCGTTAGACTATTCATCTCACTTTGCAATTGATTCAGCTGTTGCTGGATATCAAATTGCATTTGGTTTCGTGCATCTATCATACGCTCAAGAGTGCTCAGACGAGTCTCAAGATCACCCTTATTACCACTGTTACGAGCATCTGTTACCGGTGCGGCCGCATAAGCAGTCACAGCCGTAAAAAGAACGGCCACAGAGATGGCCGTTTTCATTATAGTTTGCATAAGCTGTAGCTTACCCTTAGTAAATTAATACTGCGCGACGGTTTTCTGCATAGGCCGCGTCAGAATGAGAAAAATTAGCAGGTTTCTCTTCACCGTAACTCACTGTGCTCAGCTGAGTTGCAGGAACCCCCATGCTTTGCAAGTAACGTACAACCGACAATGCACGACGCTCACCCAGTGCGATGTTGTACTCAGGTGTACCACGCTCATCGGTATGGCCTTCAATCGTTACTGATTTTTGTGACTCAACTAAATATTGTGCATGGGCGTTTAGTACCACACGATATTCAGGTGCAATTTCAGACTGATCGTAAGCAAATGAAATAGTGTTCTCTAAAATTGCTTGGCCGTATTTAGCAGCAAGCTTTTCCTCAAACGACATATCCATTGGTGAAATAGCATCCGTATCAACGCCGCTATCGCTTCCATCTGTCACTTCAGCACCATTATTCATTTCTGAACTTTGGTCTTCAAATTTTTTATCATTCGAGCTACATGCTGCTAGCGTCATTAAAGGAAGAGTGATTGCTAAGCCCTTTAATATTTTGTTCAATTGCATAAATTATTCCTGTTACTGTTAATTGCTAGATTAATTTAAATAAGGCGACCAAGCTGGCGCCCTTACTTCACCGCTACGAGCAGGCAGTTTCGCTTTAAAACGACCATCCATTGAGACCAAAGCTAAATTCTTTTTACCGCCATAAATTGTGCTGTAAATAATCATACTGCCATTGGGGGCAACACTGGGTGATTCGTCAAGGCTAGATGCAGTAAGTACAAATAAATCACCTGTTTCTAAATCTTGGCGAGCTATTTGGTACTGCCCTTTATTACGGCTTACCATCACTAAATTTTTACCGTCAAAAGTCAATGAACCACCTAAGTTCATCTCACCTTCCCAAGTCAAACGCTTGGTCTCATTGGTGGCTAAATCTACTCTATAAATTTGTGGTTTACCACCGCGCTCAGACGAAAATATCAACGATTTACCGCTAGGATCCCAACTTGGTTCGGTGTCTATTGAGCGGTGCGAAGTCACGCGTCGCAAATCACGAGTGCGGATATTCATAACATAGATATCTGGCTGGCCGTCTTTTGAAAGTACCATTGCCATTTGTTGGCCATCAGGTGACCATTTAGGCGCACCATTAATCGATGGGAATGAGGTTAACTGAGTGCGCTCTTGGGTATAAATATCCTGAATATAAATCTGCGAACGATTGTTTTCAAAACTAACATAAGCCAATTTACGGCCATCAGGTGACCAAGATGGAGACATGAGAGGCTCTTGCGAGCGAACAACTAATTTTTCACCAAAACCATCATAATCTGAAATACGCAACTGGTAAGGGTATTTGTCTGTTTGATCAACAGCAATATAAGCAATACGTGTTAAAAAAGCCCCTTTCTCACCCGTGAGTTTTTCGTAAACGATGTCGCTAATACGATGAGCGTACTGACGCATTTGACTTTCTTTCACCACGCTGCGGCGTTTATCTAATACATAAGTTGCACTATTACCTTGCTGACCACTAATCACGTCCACTAATTCAAAAGTCACTTGATATTTACCAGGCTCAGGCATCGTCACTACACCTGTCACTAAGGCTTCCGCACCTAAACTAGCCCAAGCATTAAAATCAATGTCGGTACTTAATGACGGCGTTTGCGGCATTTTTTCACGCGCTACTGGGTTAAACTTACCACTACGCAATAAGTCGGTACTGACAATTTCAGCTAAATCTTGTGGTGCAACGCCCTCACCTTCAAATTTAAAAGGCAACACTGCAACTACGCGAGCGGTGTCGACCCCCTCCGTGACGACTATCTCTAGCTTGGCGTGAGCGTTCGCAATCACTGCGAACCACAAACCAATTAACATCAGTAATTTATTTTTCATAATTCGAAACGTTCCTTTTATGACCCTAAGTTTATGGCTCTAAACGTAAATTAAAATCTTTAAATTCAGCTAACACAGCCGGATCTTTAGGTACAGGCAAACTATTCGCCTGGCGCACAGCGGCAATAGCAGAGCGACAAACCTGACCATCACCTTCTACCCGTTTTGTTTCAAGCACCAAACCGTTATTCGCTAAGCGAATATTAAGTAAGCAATATTTACCTTTCCAACCCGACTCAACCCGCCAATTGCGCTCAACCTTGTCTTTGATCAAGGCCATATATTTACCTTTCTCAGAGATCTGACGTGAAGTTAAAGCATTGCTTTGCTCAGCCGCAAACTCGGCCGCCATTAAGGCTTCTAATTCACTTTGCCGCTTTGCTTCTGCTGCTTTACGCTTGCGCTCTGCCGCTTCTCGCTCAGCTTGTTCTTTGGCTTTTTTCGCTTCTTCTTGCTGGCGTTTTTTCTCTGCCTCAGCCTTTTTAGCAGCTTCTTCTGCGGCTTTCTTCTCTGCTTCCGCTTTCTTGGTTTCTTCTAATTTCTTTTGTTTCTCGGCTTCAGCCTTCTTCGCCGCTTCTTCTGCTGCTTTTTGTTCTGCCGCTGCCTTAGCTGCTGCTTGCTCTGCTGCCACGCGCTGCGCTTCTTTTTCTTTGCGAGCTTGCTCTGCTTGCAGTGCCTTTTGCTCAGCTTCCTTACGTTCAGCTTCTTTTTGTTGCCTTACTCTATCTGCCTGTTGCGCCGCTTCTTCTGCCAGTTTGCGTTCGGCTTCTTTCGCTGCTAATGCCGCTGCAGCGACTTTTGCAGCCTCTTCTGCTGCAGTACGCTCTGCTTCTTTGTTCTTACGCTCAACTTCAAGTTGCTCTACTTTTTTTTGTTCGGCAAGTTGTCGTTCACGCTCTTGCTCGGCTAATTCTTTTACACGCTCTAATTCTTCATTAGCAGCGGCAATACGCTCCGCTTCATCGCGTCGCTTTTGCGCTTCTTTCTGTTTAATTTTGCTAACTTGTGCGTCAACTGTCGCTTGATCGATCACCACAGCATTAATAGCAGAGCCTGACGGAGGCGGTGTCGGCTCCTTCTTAAAATCAATCCCTACGATAAAAACAATGGCCAATACCACATGCAACACACAAGCAATGATAAAAGGTAAACCAAATCGAGACTTCACGGCATTCCCTGCTATTGTTCTTGTGGCTGAGTCATTAAGCCAACCGATGGCACCCCAGCTTGTTGTAATAACACCATTAAACGAACAACTTGTTCATACGCCACTGCGCCATCACCTTTCACCACAACAGGAACAGTTGGGTCAAGCTGCATGTGAGCCTGCACTAAAGAAATAAGCTCACTATCCGCCAATGGCTCATCACTACTGTCACCAACATCTAAGAAGTAATTACCATCAATATCAACCGAAGCCACTAACGGTGGCTTCGCATCTTGTGACATTGACTCTGCTTCAGCTGTTTGCGGCAGGTCAACTTTTACCCCTTGAGTAATAATCGGCACTGTCGCCATAAAGATGATCAACAGCACTAGCATAACATCAATGTATGGCACCACGTTGATCTCAGCAACCGGTCTACGGCGTTTGCGTTGATACCCTCCGTACATCATGCTTGGCTTCCTTGTTCACTCATGGATTGACGTTGCAATATCGACGTAAACTCTTCCATAAAGTTAGCATAGCTGTTTTCAAGGCGACCTACTTGGTGAGAAAAACGGTTATAAGCAATAACTGCAGGAATAGCAGCAAACAACCCCATTGCGGTTGCAATCAAAGCTTCAGCAATACCGGGAGCAACCATGCTTAGCGTAGCCTGTTGCACTTCGCCTAAGGCGATGAAGGCAGTCATAATCCCCCAAACCGTACCAAATAAACCAATATATGGACTGATTGAACCTATGGTTGCTAACGTAGGTAATGATGATTCTAGATCATCAATTTCACGTGATAAGGTCACGCGCATCGTGCGATAGGTGCCTTCCATTAAGGTTTCTGGTGTGCGACCTACCGATTTATGCAAACGAATGTATTCTTTAAAACCAGCGTGAAACAATTTTTCGCTGCCTTGCAAACTTTCACGTCGTGCTGAACTTTCTTGATAAAGTTTAGAGAGATCGATACCTGACCAAAATCTGTCTTCAAACCGGTCAACACTTTTATTAGCTAGCTTAAGTGCTTTATTACGCTGAAAAATGATCGTCCAAGACGCCAGTGACATACCAAGTAAAATAAGCATGACCGCTTTAACTAAAAAGCTGGCTTGAGAAATCAACCCGATAAACGACATATCTGCGTGCACTGACTATTACTCCTGCTGAAAAATCGCCATCAACCAGCGATTAAATTCAAATTAATTTATGATTAGTTCTATCTTGCCAAACCACACCTCGGCTTGGCTAATTTCGGCGCTACTATAGCTGAGCTTTTCTCACTAGGATACGTGATACAGCCTAAAATTAATTTCACCTGACCGCAAATAAAAAAAGATTCATCTTCCAACTACAATCAGTATCTTAAGCGAATACCCTTTAAAATCGAAAAAAATAAAACATTCGTCTTTTCTGCAACAAATGAATTTTAAGATTAGCCTCTTTAGATTACAGCTAAGTAAAAAGTTTAATCTTTCTGGTAACCTAAATGCAAATAGGCACGGTCTGTGGCAATTCGTCCACGTGGAGTGCGTTGTAAAAAACCTTGCTGAATCAAATAAGGCTCCAGCACATCTTCAATGGTCTCACGCTCTTCACCAATGGCAGCTGCAAGGTTGTCTAAACCAACAGGCCCCCCCATAAACTTATCGATAATGGCATCCAATAATTTGCGATCCATTAAATCAAAACCTTGGTTATCCACTTCCAGCATATCTAACGCAGCCTTAGCCGCAAATTGATTTACTTTCCCTTCGTGTTTTACCTCTGCGTAATCGCGTACGCGACGCAGCAATCGGTTAGCAATTCGTGGCGTACCACGTGAGCGCCTTGCCACTTCAATACAGGCATCACCATCCATATCCAACGCTAAATAATGGGCGCTGCGTTTAACAATCTTTGTTAAGGACGGCACATCATAAAATTCTAGGCGCTGCACTATGCCAAAACGGTCCCGTAGAGGAGAGGTTAACGAACCCGCTCTTGTCGTTGCGCCAATAAGAGTAAAAGGTGGTAAGTCGAGCTTAATTGAGCGCGCCGCAGGGCCCTCACCTATCATAATATCAAGCTGATAATCTTCCATCGCGGGATAGAGGATCTCTTCCACCACCGGACTCAAACGGTGGATTTCATCAATAAACAGCACATCATTGGGTTCAAGGTTAGTTAGCAGTGCCGCTAAATCCCCGGCTTTTTCCAGCACCGGGCCAGAGGTGGTTTTAATGTTTACCTCAAGCTCATTGGCAACAATATTCGCTAAAGTAGTTTTACCTAACCCCGGCGGACCAAAAATCAGCAGGTGATCAAGGGCTTCACTGCGACGACGCGCCGCCTCAATGAAGATTTCCATTTGGCTTTTAACTTGCTCTTGACCGGTATAATCTTGCAGTAACTTAGGTCGGATGGCACGGTCAACCACCTCTTCTTGTAAACTCGCACTGCTGCTGATCAGTCTATCCGCTTCTATCATTTATTTTGCCATTACCTTTTGTCATGACGACTTGAGTTAACAAACTGGACGCTTGTTATGTTACGCCATTGTCCTCAGAGCGTCGCGGATCAAGCTCTCACAGCTCGCCCCTTCGCTATAAACTTGCTTAACCATTTTTTCTGCCACGGCAGGTTTATAACCGAGTGAGATTAATGCGCCGATGGCTTCACCTTTTTCATCAGTGGCCGCGGTCACGGCAACGCTTTCTTCATCTCTTGGCAGCGCAGGGTTAAACAGATCCGCACCAACCCACCCTTTAAGCCTGTCTTTCATTTCAACTAATAAACGTTCGGCGGTTTTCTTACCTACACCCGGTAGCTTAACGAGTCCGGTGACATTATTATCTTCAATGCACTGCACAAACTGATTCGCCGTCATCCCTGATAAAATCGCCAGTGCCAATTTTGGCCCGACACCATTAACTTTAATTAATTCACGAAACATGGCGCGTTCAAGTTTATCGGTAAAACCGTACAGTAACTGTGCATCTTCACGCACCACAAAATGGGTATAAACCACCGCTTCATGGCCCGGCTCTGGTAAATGATAAAACGAACTCATCGGCAGCTGCACTTCATAACCGACACCTGACACCTCAATTAAAATTTCTGGGGCTTGTTTCTCAAGTAAAATGCCTCTAAGTCTTCCGATCACTGCGCTCAGTCCTGTTGGGTTGAATAAAATAAGCTAGGATAGAAAACAACTGGATGAATATCCAGTTATATTTATTCTCAGTTTGATTTAAACCTATCGCCATCATGTAAAGTTTGTTTTAACGCATCCGCCCACGTACGGTTTTTCGCACTTGCCCCGCCATTGCAATAAGGCTAGATTGCGTCGCCCCATGGCACATAGCCACCGCCAGCGCATCGGCCGCATCCGCTTGTGGTACACCGTCTAATTTTAATATGTGTTGGACCATATGCTGCACTTGCTCTTTTTTCGCGCCGCCCGTGCCCACCACAGCTTGCTTAATTTGCCGCGCCGAATATTCTGCCACCGTTAGCTGTTGATTGGTTGCCGCCACAATTGCCACGCCACGCGCTTGGCCGAGCTTTAACGCCGAGTCAGCATTTTTCGCCATAAACACCTGCTCAATGGCAAACTCATCGGGTTGATATTGCAAGATTATTTCACTGATACCGTTGTAAATCGTGTGTAAACGCGGTGCTAACTCATCGCCTTGGGTGCGAATACAGCCACTGGCAACGTATTCAAACTTGCCACGAATAAACTTTACCAAGCCAAAACCTGTGGTGCGCGAGCCGGGATCAATGCCCAAAATTATTGCCATTTATGTGCCTGTATCATGTTGTGCTATACCAACAAAAAAGGAGCCTTAGCTCCTTACCAACGATTAACCAATAATTAAACGATTTAATTGGCAATAGTAAGCTGAATAGTTCGAAGCTTCATCAAGGATGTATCTAGAACGTCTTCGAGATATTCAGCTTGTTATGACTCAATAAAAACCAGCTCAACAGTCTTAGCTTTATCATTTATATTGATAAAATGCGGACTACAAGGTCGCCGCCACTTCATCAGAAATATCACCGTTGTGATATACCTCTTGTACATCATCATCGTCTTCTAAGATATCAATCAAGCGCAAAAACTTAGCCGCCGTATCGGCGTCTAATTCCGCTTTGGTCGAAGGCACCATGGTCACTTCAGCATTTTCAGCGGTAAAACCCGCTTGATCAAGAGCGTCCTTTACAACCCCGAATTCTTCCGGCGTAGTAAACACCTCTAAGCTACCATCATCATGGGCAAGCACATCTTCTGCGCCGCCTTCAAGGGCCGCTTCCATCAAGGTGTCTTCATCTACTTCTGCGTCATAGGCAATCACGCCTTTTTTCTCAAACAAGTACGCAACCGAGCCATCTGTGCCTAAATTACCGCCCGCTTTGCTAAAAGCATGGCGCACACTGGCAACAGTACGGTTACGGTTATCGGTCATAGTTTCCACCATCACCGCCGTGCCACCTGGGCCATAACCTTCATAGATAATGGTTTCTAACTCTTGACCATCTAGCTCACCAGCACCACGTTTTACCGCTCGCTCAACCGTGTCGCGGGTCATATTATTAGATAATGCTTTATCAATCGCTGCACGCAGTCGTGGGTTAGCGTCTGCATCCGAGCCTCCCTCGCGTGAGGCAACGGTTAATTCGCGAATAAGTTTGGTGAAAATTTTACCGCGTTTAGCGTCTTGCGCCGCTTTGCGATGTTTGATGTTGGCCCATTTACTATGACCTGCCATGACAGCCTCCGGATTTATTTTGTTAACGCTAAAATAACCTGGCGATTAGATGCTGAGCTTGCTCGCTCGGCCGCCTCTTTGAGGGGCAACCAACAATACTCACTATGCTCGGTAAGAGAAATCTCACATTTAGCGGGAAGCGCTAAAGTAAATTGATGTTCAATGTTTGTTGTGACCCCCTCGGCATAACGTTTACGCCATAAGGGTCGAATTTCGTAGCTTACTTGTTGGTTTAAATCATTCAGAGTTAAACCTTGCCCGTCGATATCGATGCCCGTTTCTTCCATTACTTCGCGAACCGCTGTTTGATAGGGCGTTTCACCCGTTTCCAAACTGCCGGTTACCGATTGCCAGAAATTAGCATCATCTAAGCGACGCAACATCAGCGCCCTGCCCTGCGCGGTGTAAATCACCACCAGCACAGATTCAGGGCGCTTAGTCATTAAGCTTGTTCCTCGTTTGCCTTTTCAGGCGCTTTTATAACTTCAATGTTCAAATCAGCCAGTGCCACAGGGTTAGCTTGACCCGGCGCGTTAGTTAACGGACACGCTGCTGTTAACGTTTTCGGGAATGCCATTACGTCACGAATCGAGCTCGCACCTGTCATTAGCATGACTAAGCGGTCTAAACCAAACGCAAGGCCTGCGTGCGGCGGCGCACCAAATTTAAGCGCTTCAAGTAGGAAGCCAAATTTCTCTTCTGCTTCTTCATCGGTAATACCAAGAATGCGGAAGATAGTCGCTTGCATTTCTTGGTCGTAAATACGCACCGAACCACCGCCTAACTCACAGCCGTTTAATACCATGTCGTAAGCATCGGATAATGCGTTAGCAGGATCTTGCTCTAACTGCGCTGGCGTTAAACCTGTTGGCGCAGTGAACGGGTGATGCAGCGGCGTTAAACCACCATTTGGCAGCTCTTCAAACATTGGGAAGTCAACTACCCAAAGCGGCTTCCATTCGTCAGACGTTAAGCCTAAATCTTCACCTACTTTCAAGCGCAGTGCGCCCATGGCTTCGGCCACCACGTTAGCTTTATCAGCACCAAATAAAATGATGTCGCCATCTTTCGCGCCGGTGCGCTCAAGTAAAGCAGTAATGATTTCAGGGGTGAGGAATTTCGCGATTGGCGATTGAATACCGTCCACGCCTTTCGCCACTTCGTTCACTTTCAACCATGCTAAACCTTTAGCGCCGTAGATGTTTACGTACTTACCGTAATCATCTATGTTCTTACGCGACAATGACGCGCCGCCCGGCACACACAATACCGCAACGCGGCCTTTTTCATCGTTTGCAGGACCAGAGAACACTTGGAACTCGACGTCTTTAACTAAATCAGCAACGTCCACCAGCTCCATCGGGTTACGCAAATCTGGCTTATCAGAGCCAAAACGACGCATTGCTTCAGCGTAAGTCATGCGCGGGAAATCGCCCAACTCAACGTTTAGCAAGTCTTGGAACAACTGACGGATCATTGATTCCGTAACCGACATCACTTGATCAGCGCTCATAAACGAGGTTTCAATATCGATTTGGGTAAATTCAGGCTGGCGATCCGCACGTAAGTCTTCATCACGGAAGCACTTAACAATTTGATAGTAACGATCCATGCCCGCCATCATTAGCAACTGCTTAAATAACTGTGGCGATTGTGGCAATGCAAAGAAACGACCGTGATGAGTACGGCTTGGCACTAAATAATCACGCGCACCTTCTGGCGTCGCTTTAGTTAACATTGGCGTTTCAATATCTAAAAAGCCGTTGTCATCAAGAAAACGGCGCACTGAGCTGGTCACGCGCGCACGGAATTTAATTTTTTCCGCCATGTCAGGGCGACGTAAATCTAAGTAACGGTATTTAAGGCGTTGCTCTTCGCTGTTCTTTTGATGATCGTCCAGCGTTAATGGTAGCGGTGCTGATTTGCTTAAAATTTCTAAGTCTTGGCCTAAAATTTCAATGCCACCGGTGCGCATGTCTTTATTCACTTGGCTTTCAGGGCGTGCGCGCACTTTACCAACTACTTTTACACAAAACTCATTGCGCAAGCTGCTAGCAAGCTCAAACACATCAGCTAAGTCTGGATCGTAAACCACTTGCACTAGGCCTTCACGGTCACGCAAATCAAGGAAAATCACGCCGCCCAAATCGCGACGTTTATTTACCCAACCGACTAATTCTACTTGTTGGTCAATGTGTTGTTCGTTTACTTCGCCGCAATATAAGGTGCGCATGCTGGTTCGTTCCTGTTCTGGTTTTACTATTCGATACTGAAGATGGCTAACTGTACCATCACACAAGGTAAATTTAAGATTCTTTCGCTGCTAAATTCTTTTTCGAGCCAGTTTTAAAATCTGTTTCATACCAACCGCTGCCACCAAGGCGAAAACCCGGTGCGGAAATAAGCTTGGTTAGTTTTGGCTCGGTGCATTGCGGACAATCCTTTAGCGGATCATCACTCATACGTTGCATTTTCTCTAATTCATGGCCACAGGCCTGACAGCGATATTCATAAATCGGCATTGTCTATCTCTGCTGATTGTAATTTTTATCTTTAACACACTTGATTCCATCAAGTGCAAACGCGCTATTATAGAGGAAAAGCTAGGCAAGGGTAAATCGTGCAAGACACATCAACACAGACAAAATTACGCATCGGCATGGCAATGTGGTCAGAAAAGGCGTGGCAACCGCGCTTAACCCGCCAAACCGCCACCCCTTGCAGTGCGCTTTATCATTACAGCCGCGTGTTTAACTCAGTAGAAGGTAACACCACCTTTTATGCCCTGCCCACTCCTGCCGCGGTAGCAAAATGGCAACAAGACACGCCGGAGGATTTTAAATTTAGCTTAAAGCTGCCGCAAACCATCTCCCATCAAAAGCGGTTGTGCTCCGTTAGCCATGAGTTGAATGAATTTTTTAACCTGTTTGCGCCGCTGCAAGACAAAATTGGCCTAGTGAAATTACAACTGCCGGCCAGTTTTGGCCCTGATGATTTGCCGCTGCTGCTGACCTTTCTCAAGCAATTACCCCGTGACTGGCAATACGGCGTGGAAGTGCGCCACTTGGCTTATTTTGCCAAAGGCGATATTGAAAAGCGTTTCAACAGTTTTTTAATTGAGCAGCAAATGAATCGCATTATTATGGACTCGCGTCCGGTATTTTTAGCCGATGCCAGTAACCCCGTTATTCAACATGGCCAAACGCAAAAACCTAAAGTGCCAGTACACGCCATCGCCACCAGCAATCAACCCGTGGTGCGCTTTATTGGAGACATAGAGCTAGAAAAC
Source organism: Motilimonas sp. 1_MG-2023 (assembly GCF_030547455.1). Classification (NCBI taxonomy): domain Bacteria; kingdom Pseudomonadati; phylum Pseudomonadota; class Gammaproteobacteria; order Alteromonadales; genus Motilimonas; species Motilimonas sp. 1_MG-2023. Next base: position 12,423 of record NZ_JAUOPX010000045.1, read on the forward strand.
AATCGCACTTTGTTTTTACCTTGGGTCAGTAAAATTCAGCAATGGCTAAAACAAGGCAAATCGCCCTACTTATACGTGCACACAGCCGATAATTTACATGCGCCCGAGCTAGCGGCCATGTTTGCCGAGATGCTGGGTGAACCCGCCGCTTGGTTTAACCTGCCTGAGCCAGAGTTTGATCAGCTGGCGATGTTTTGAATACATCTTTGAGGACAATAAATGGAATTTGAAAAGTTATATCTTCAGGCTAAACGTGTATTAAATCCGAGGGATATTTCCCCTTTAATCTCAGCAGGTAGCGTTGCCTCTGCCATTCTCACTGATAAAGGCAATGTCTATTTTGGTGTTTGCATCGATACAGCCTGTGGCTTGGGTATGTGTGCAGAAAGAAATGCTGTGGCTAATATGGTTACCAATGGTGAATGTGAAATTACCAAGTTAGTCTGCGTCTCTGCATCGAATGAAATTTTAACGCCTTGCGGTGCTTGCCGTGAATATCTTATGCAATTACATGAAAATAATGCTGAAATTAAAATCCTTAAAAACATAGATAACTTATCTACTGTTACGTTGAAGGAGTTGTTGCCCGATTGGTGGGGCAATAACATCGAAGGTGCTAAATCTGTTTTATAGCTGAAAACCTAGGGGCTCATCAACAAAAAGCGTCGTCTTGCCACAATTCGAGCAAAAAACTCAACTGCACCTATTTATAAGTGAGCAGCCCGTTAATCTTTTGCTAAGTTATCAGTTACTATGTAGTAAGTAGGCCATGTATTATTAACATAATAACTAAATATGATAAAAAAATTGCTTAACCGTGGAATAGAGACATGGCTTAACCAGAGCCGCTCGGATGAAGAGTTTAGAGAGAATTCATTCGTCTTCGTATCACTTACGATCTTGATGTTGATATTGTCCTTCTTATTTTATTACAACACCTTCATCACCTCTTACCCTGTTCTTGCCACTATTCAAGGGGTGGGGGTTATTTCATGCCTTGCAGGTTACTATTTCCTAAAAAATCGCAGAAGCCCGCGCACCGCTGGCATTCTTACTGTCACCATCATGACAACGATAAGCCTGTTGTTTATTATAGGCACGCAAAACCGTGAGTTTGCCCTCGCCTTTTGCTTCTTAACACCCGTTATCGCAGTATTTGTACTCGGTTACAATCTTGGCTCTTTTTTTAGCCTGATCAATTTCACCGTTGTGGCTTATTTTTGCCTCACTGAGATGCAAAATTGGCAACCCGTTCCCTTTGATTCCATCAGTTTCATCCATTTGGCTATTATTTATTTTTTCCTTTTTTCTATTGCATATTTCTACGATTCTGGCCGTAGACGTACCATGCGTTTATTGAAAGAGTCGAATTTACAACTAAAAACATTATCTACCACCGACGTATTAACCCGCTTACCCAATCGCTTAAAAATGGAAGAGTTACTGCTTAATTCAGATGAAGTGAAATGGATTGCGATGTTGGATGTTGATGACTTTAAAAGCGTCAATGATACTTATGGACACGACATCGGCGATCATGTGCTCAAAGTCATTGCCAAGCAGTTAGCTAACACAATTGGCGATGATGGCGTTGTAGCACGCTGGGGCGGAGAAGAGTTTTTGATTGCCTTTTATCTCTCCGATATCAATGCAATCGAAAACAAACTAATGGAATTGCAAGATAAAATTGCCGCGAAAAAATTCAACTTTGAACGTAATGTTACCGTCAGCTGCGGGGCTACGCCCCATCAACGTCATATGCATCGAACCGCTTTTCGTCGAGCGGATGAAGCGCTCTATCGCGCCAAAGCATCCGGTAAAAACTGCTACAAACTTGATATTACTGCAATAGGGATGGAAGCCTTACAATAAACTAAGTTAACCACGCCAACATGGCAGACGCCGCTATTATCGACTTAGAATGCACGACTAGCTCAACCAGCTTATCGTTAACAGGAATAACTAAAAGGTGCAGAGTCACATTCTTCCATTAAGTGATTCGCTTGCCCCATGAACTCAGTTTTCACAAAACTATCACTGATCACCAGCTTTTTACTTTGTCGGAGATCATTATCCATATTAAGCCAAATCATTTGCATATTTTCATTGCTAATAAAGTAGTAACGTCGATCTCTGCTATCACTCACATTGGTCCACAGGGTTTGCGAATTTACGGAATAGCCTAACCCTTTTTCTACTTTTTCAAGCACACTTAACGGGTGTAGCTCTTCAAAAGCGGTGGGAACAATACAGGTTGCCACCATCGAACGAACTTGAGCCACAGGGTTAGTGCCTTTTGCCGTTTCATTAGACAAGTAGCGATAAAAACAACCACGCTCAAATCGTTGCACAGCAGTGTAACCGCCTGGAACAGTAAAAACAGGATGTAGGTTACGCACCTCAGATTTATTCCACTGGTACATCCAATAATCCATTAATTTAAGCTGAGTCGCGTAATCAGGCTGATTGGTCATCACGGTATAATTTTCGCTCTGATAGCTTTTTACCAACCCTTGCTCAATTTCTAAAATAGCGGAATTGCCCGTTTTATCTGAAATCGAAATATGCAGAACAGCAGCAGAATTGTCGTCACCCGGCACTTTGCCACCGAATAAACGAATTTTATCTTTCGCAAAAAAAGTTACCGCTTCAGAAACAGTGGCAAAGCGATCAAGAATAAATTGCCCCCAGCATAAAACGCTTAGTCCTTTTTGATTTTCAGCCAACGCACCGTCACCGAAAGTACAAATTGTATCGTACAACGCATTTGCCACTAACCCCTGATCGTTCATGCCATCGCAAAAACCATAGCCATTAATATCATCGCCGACCATAGTAGCAATCGTCGCATGCTTGATCTTCCAGCGACGTACTTGGGAGGAATTTAGCCCTTCTTTCGCAGCTTCTGTAGCACTCATTCCGACACGCTTACCATGGGCCGGATGCATAAATAGGGTCGCTTGTAGGGGAAACTCCCAGTCCATATTGCGACCGACTGTTACATGATTTTTATTAATATTATTTAAAATGCGGGTACACATGCTATTGCTCCGTTTTCATTAGGGTTTACCAACACTATTTAGGGTGATGGTCACTACACTAAATGGTTAAACGAAAAACATGTTAATAGCAACCTTCAATATTGTGATCAATAACTTAACCACACATCGGAGGTGTTGATTTAGCGATAATAAAATCAAATGACACAAGAGTCTGATCTGATTGCCAAACAAATATTGAGATGAGAGCGCATTTGGTTAATCCTATTTCAGCAAGGCTATTTTTAGCCCAAACCTAAAACGTACATGTTAGGTTTTGTTTGCTCCAACTTAAGTCACGCGGCTTACACTCTGCGCTCTTCTCGCACAAAGCTAGGAACTGCTTTGCGGCATCCACATAACGGCAATCTTTTAGCATATAACGCGATGCCATTAGGTAATACCAAGCACGATCATCCTTGGGCTTTAACTGAGCGGCATAGTCATACACCACTGCAGCACTCTGGTAGTCTTTCTTGTTATAAAAAAGCAGATAGCCTTGCAAGCGATATAACGAGTGGGACATCACGCCGTATTGTGCGAACTGAGTCAAATCGACCAATGCCCTATCTGGCATTTTCATTCGAGAAAAAATTCGTGCCCGTATCTCTAACGCATCAGGCGATAAAGGCTCTAATGCTAACGCTTGATTGGCATATTCTAGCCCACGCTCATATTGCTCAGTATTGAAAAACATCCAAGCCAATCCGACCAGAGCAGGCGAGTAGTGAGGGTCAAGCTGTAAGGTGCGTTGATATGCTACTTCTGCTTCTGAATAAGCTTCTAGCCTCGTTAAAATACGCCCTTTTAAATTCAGATAGCCCATGGTCTCTCCATAGTTAAGCGCCTTTTCTATATGCTCAAGAGCTCTTTTTTCATCGTTGTTTTTACGCCTAGCAATGTCTGCCAATACATAATCTGGATAGCCAATGAACACACGCAAATGAGGCCATTGCTTACTTGCCTGCTCCATTTGTTGAGAAAATAGCAATACTTCCTGTATCGTACCGCCCCATTTTGGCGTTATGGCGTTAGCATAATTCCAATGTAATATAAATGAACTGGGAACATACAAGTTAGCTTGTTGATAAAGACGCTCGATATCTTCAGCGCCTCTAACTAACTTAGTTAAATTGATCAAGTAAGCCCATGCGTGCGCAAGCTTGGGTTCAATCACCGTGACTCGAGTAAGATGGGCTATCGCTTTAGCACGGTAAGATTTCATTGCTTTCATTCTTTGTTTACTGGTATTGCTAGCGTATTTAGTTCCTCTACTAAGCCACGCTAAATGATGATAATAAATACCTGCAGCGAGGTGCGGTTGCCATGTATTTGGCATTGCTGCCCGCCACTCTTCAAACACAGCATTCAGCTCAAGATCACTGTCGGCAAATGGAGCTAACGCTTGCCCCAATTTTTGCTCTGATAACGCGCCATTGGTATGTTGTAAAAACACTCCATCAAGATAACGACTGAGCGCTTGATATTGCTTATCATGAAGCAGAGACATCGCATCAATCGACCAAGCGGGTGAAGCTAGCAAGAGCAATAATAGTACATAGCAACGCATTAATGGCTCCTTAGACGCCATGCCGAAAACTATTACTTTATATCAAATAAAAGTAAACATCGATAAATAACTAAGGCCGTTATTTATACTTTTTAAACCCTTATTGTAAGCAGTCAGATTTAACCTTGTTCAAACAATTAGGCAATCCATGCCAAATTCCTAACGATATTCATTTAACCTTTCTAACGTCGAGATAGCGTTTAAGTAATCTGTTTTCGCTGCATTAGTCTGGCTTCCAAGTGATGCCGATAGGCTAAACGTTTGCTTCATATCATTGAGTAAATCATATTTTTTAAATGGGCTCTCTACCATTGATGTTGGCGCTCCTATCGCCATCATTTGTCCTGAATTAATAAATCCCCCCCTCAAATAGCTCTCTTGACATAGCGCTAACTTCTTGAGCCGATATGTTATGTACATCGTATTTAGAGGCAATATCTTGCCAGTTTTGCTGTGCCCGTTTGCCGGTTTCACTAATGGTCACCGTATCCTCAAATTTTGCCCCATGATAAGCTTTTGGCTGAGGGGCTGACTGCTGACTAGCTAGTTGAGTGTAAATGGCACCGAACCTGTTAGTTTGATTGACGTTCATCGCGACACTTCTACAAATACTCAATTCTCTAAACGGTAAAACCAGAGCAAAAAACATGCCAAATTAATAACTTATATGTTCAAGTTAAATACTTTGAGCCAGCCAGTTTTTAGATAAACAATCCCATTCATTCCCCAGCTAGCGTCCTATTCCATCCCTATCCTGAATAGCATTAAAGCCTTGATAGAGACCTAATAAACATCCCGATTTTCACAAAATAAAGCTGACCGCCATTTTAACGTTACATTGCTGTAACACACCTGTCACTTTCCCCCTTTAGTTTGTTCGCCACTAGTCAGTTTTAAGCAGCATATTCAAAGTAGTAGGAGAGCATGATGAGCAAGGAAATTTTTAACCCTAAGCGATTTAACAAAAGCGACAACCCAGATTTTGATCAAGTATTGGAAGCGCATCTTTCACGCCGCAAAATGATTAAAGGCGGCTTAGGCCTAGGTGCCATGACCATGTTAGGCGCATTTGGCTTGGCTGGATGTAATTCTAGTAATAGCTCAACACCAATAGTAGATTCTGGTACATCAACACCAATAACACCAACCCCCACACCCACACCAACCACGCCGAGCGTTCCCACTGCATCAAGCGCTAGATTGGGTTTCAACTCGATCCCAGGTTCTAAAATTGACGCAGTAAGTGTGCCTGAAGGCTACACTGCACAGGTTCTCGCGCCTTGGGGACAGCCAATCATGTCAGGCGGCTCAGAATGGAAGCGTGATGGATCTAACAATGCAATAGATCAAGCTAATGCCATGGGCATGCATCACGATGGTTTGCACTTTTTCCCGCTCAATGATGATGGCAGCGACGGGCTTTTATGTGTAAACCACGAATACATCGACCAAAATGCTCTACATCCTAACGGCAGTGATAAAGACGCTAACGGCATCCGCAGCAGCGTAGACCAAGTGCGTAAAGAAATTAATGCTCACGGTGTGGCCGTGGTGCGTATTCAGTTAGTCGCCAACGAGTGGAAGGTGGTGGACAATGACCCACTAAACCGTCGCTACACCGGCGCAACCACTATGAATATTTCAGGCCCTCTCGCCCACTCAGACCTGTTGAAAACCCCCTTCTCACCAGACGGCACTCAAGCGCGCGGCACGCTAAATAACTGTGGTAACGGCTATACCCCATGGGGCACCTACCTTACCTGTGAAGAGAACTGGCCAGGGTATTTCATCAACAAAGGCACCACCACCGCAGAGCAAGATCGCATTGGTATCGAAACATCTAGCACCACACGTTATGGTTGGGAAACCGTTGCCGGTAGTCCAGAAGAGCGAGTTGACGAATTTACACGTTTTGACGTAACACCAACTGGCAACAGCGCCATGGACGATTACCGTAATGAAGCCAATGGTCATGGCTATATTGTTGAAATAGACCCATACACAGCAAACTCGCGCGCGGTTAAACGTACTGCTCTTGGCCGCTTCCGTCATGAAGGCTGTACTTTTGGTAAGCTGACCGAAGGTAAACCCATCACATTCTATTCGGGTCACGATTCACGCTTTGAGTACATGTACAAATTTGTCTCTGATGCACTTTGGGATCCAGCGGATGCCGACGCCAAAAACCGTATAGCGATGGGTGACAAATATATGGATGCGGGCACCTTGTATGTGGCTAAATTCGATGCCGACGGTGTTGGTACTTGGCTACCACTCACCATGACAGGCGCAACCAAAAATGGTGGCACACTAGCCGATCATTTCACCAGCCTAGCAGAAATCATTCTCAACACAGCGGGGGCCGCCGACCTAGTGGGTGCAACGCCAATGGATCGTCCTGAGTGGTGCGCAGTTGACCCATTCACGGGCTCTGTCTACCTAACGTTGACCAACAACACCAGACGTAATGCTACAACTGGCACTAACCCAGCTAATCCACGCCTAAATAACAAATTCGGTCATATTATCCGCTGGGATGAAGGCGAAATTCATACAGCATTTAGTTGGGATATCTTCGTATTTGGCTCAGATGCAGCTGGTGATGCAGCCACCAACCTATCTGGCTTGAGCGAGTTTAACCAGTTTGCTAGCCCAGATGGCCTGGCTTTTGATAAACGCGGCATTATGTGGATCCAAACAGATAACGGCGCCGACGAAGTGCAAAACTATACTAATGACCAGATGTTAGCCGTAGTACCTTCCATGCTGACCGACACTGATGGTAAACAACAAACCATCAATGACGCGAACCAAGGTGAACTGCGTCGTTTCTTTGTTGGCCCTAATGGTTGTGAAGTAACAGGTTTTACTATCACGCCTGATTACACCACCATGTTCGTATCCATTCAGCACCCAGGTAACTGGCCATATAGCGACAATGCCGCACAAGAAACACCGCGCGGCATGACACTTCGTCCACGTGCATCACTGGTTGCAATTCGTAAAGCGGATGGCGGAGCACTTGGCGTTTAAGCTTCATTAACCTTGACTAACAGCAGGCCTGACGGCCTGCTTTTCTAGCATTAGACAACTAAAATATTTAAGGAACATCATGGCAGGAATCAGTATTTGGCAACTTGTAATTATTGCCGCTATTGTTGTGTTGCTGTTTGGCACCAAGCGCCTTCGCGGTATTGGCGGTGATCTTGGTGCAACCATTAAAGGCTTTAAGCAGGCAATGGCCGAAGAGCAACCCAAAGAAACCGACTTGATTGCTCAGCAGAGTACACAAAGTGAGCAAGCGCAGAAAAAAGTCATTTAACACTTCTAAACAAATAACTAAATGGGCTCAACGCCACTAACAGTTTAGGCCCATTTCGCTAAGGATAGACATTGCCAATCTAAATTCACCAATTATGATCGCCGAGAATGTACTGTTGAATATCAAAGCTGCCTTTCGCGTCAACAAACAATACAGGCTGGCTAAAAAACAAGCATGAAAACTTATAAGTAATTGTATTTATTAAAATCCAACTATAAAGAATGATTTAGCTGAAAGGTATTTTTGGGTTAAGCCATTAAACCAAATTTTGGATAGACGAACATAGTTTGTTTTCCTGCAAAAACGTAGTGAATAGACCCAAACAAGAGCGAGTGAATTACGTTGAACTTTGTCGCTTGATATTAGTTTGGGTATATATCCATGAAAACGAAATATTGCCGTAAAACATACTCTATCAGACAATAGAACAGAGCTGGGGTTAAGTGAAATACTACTTCTCATGCATGAGGGACTATTTGTGAGAAAGTGAGGGATCGTTGCCCCTCACTTCTCAGTGACTACATCATCATTTCCGTCAGTGTTTCAGCAGTTCGACCTTGTACTACAGGTATAGCTTCCGTTATTTCCAAGTTCATTTTGTTTGCAGTGGTTACAATTCTTGTTTCATATACAATCCACTTGAAATTGTCACCTCTAGTTACAGAACTATTGCTGTTCGAGGAAGTTGAAGTATTTTTACTCGAGACTCTCTTTGAGCTATTGTTCTTGGTTGAATTCGAAATAACATCTCCATCTAATGGGCGTTCGCGGAGCTGTACATCCATAACAAAGGTATAATATACATCTTCAACTAAAGTGTCGGCAATGAACCCAACAGCAGCGCCAGCCGCCGCGGCGGTTGCAACACTCGAACCACTACCACCAGCGATCGCGGATATACCTGCACCGGCAACAGCTCCTTCTGCTCCCCCTTTGTAACCTGAGTTCAAATAACGATTAGCATCAGCTGCCGTCGTTTTTTCGGCTGCAATAATCGAAGCGGTAATCATCATATTTGCTTTGTCAGGATCATCTGTAACAACAAAACCTTCACTTATAAATAAGCTTTCTAATTTGCGTTGCATATCTTTACGCATAGAATTCCCACTTAAATCGCGTACTTTTGCATAAACTATACGCTTAGAAGGTGCAACAGGCTCCAAAACCACTGAAAAGGAAGTCTGAGAATCAATAGATAGCTCGCTTTTTTTCATCGCAGTTTGTGCTGCAGAACATCCTAAAAGAATCGTTGAGAGGGCTAACACAGGAGCAAATTTTAACAACTTACACTTCATTATAATGAACCTTAATAATTGGAAAAGATTAAAAGCGCCATTATAAAAGCAAGCAGACTAAAAATGAACATATAACTGCCTTTTTTTTGATTGTTTATTGATTTTGATAATACCTGATTACCGCCTCGCCTCAGCTAGCTTAAACAAAACTGATATTATCTATGAGCTATGCTCGCTTATTCCTTCAACAATTTAAAAAACTCTAAGATGCTTGATCTTATTTGATCTCTATTTGAATAGACCTAAATAAACGGGCCTCACCACATTTCCTCAAACGTGCCAAAGTAATCGTTTACATAACGAAAGAGGTTCGTTCACTTTTTATATTTTTCTTAAATCCCTTGTATAAAACCACTGAAATAAGAACAACACATCCAGCAGCTGCGATTGCAATCCAAAAACCATGACTTACAGTGAAATTCTCAACCACCCAACCAGTCACGGCCGCGCCGATGGCAATTCCCATGCCTAAGCCTGTAATCAGCCAAGTTAACCCTTCAGTTAATTGCTGTTTAACAACATTTTTTTCCACTAATCCCATAGCAATAATCATGGTTGGTGCAAAGGCAAGCCCAGCAACAAACATAACCAAAGCTAAGCCAAATACTTGGCTAACACCCAATAACGCGAAACTAGCAAGTAATGTGAATAATGCAAAGCGAACCAACAGGTCAACCATCGGCACCTTCCATTTCAATGCGCCAAAACTAAAGCCTGAAATACACGATCCCAGAGCATACATGGATAGCACAATACTGGCCGCTAAAGGTGAGCCGTGTTGATTTGCAAAAGCAACACTTAGCACATCAACCGCTCCCACAATGACCCCCAAAGCGAGCAAGCATATTGTTAATAGTTGTACTAGCGGATTTCTCAGCGCAGAACTCATTACTGCATTCTCGCTGGGGACAATTTTAGGCTCAGTAGCCGATTGTGAAACCAGCCAAAGACTGCCTAATAAAAATAAAACAATCGCCAATAGTGGCCCCGCTTGAGGGAAAACCAGAGTACTCAATGCGATAGAAAGTGGTGGACCGACAACAAAGGCTATTTCATCCAATACAGATTCAAAGGAATATGCGCTATTGAGCAGATCGGGATCTTGTTGCACATAACTCCACCTCGCTCTCACTAAGGCTGGAATACTTGGCATCATTCCCGCAATCATGGCTGCTGTATATAAACTCCAAATCGGTGCTTGAACATAACTTAGCCATAGTAAGATCAAGGTTGCCACGACACTTAGCATTGTCGCAGGCAACACCACAGCTCTTTGCCCATATTTATCAATCAGCCTTGATAATTGAGGCGCCGAAAATGCCATTGTAAAAGTAAAAACAGCTGCAATAGAGCCAGCCACCCAATAAGAATCATAAAGTTGTGACATCATTGTAATCAACCCTATCGCCATCATAGACAATGGCATGCGAGCAATAAAACCCGCACTACTAAAAGCCTTTGTGCCTTTCATTTTAAAAATCATCGAGTAAGGGTTATGCATTTGCTCTCCTTGGGAATACCATTAACATACACTGTGTATGTTAAAATAATTGACATACACTATGTATGTCAATTATAAAAACCTATCCGTTCGCAAAAAAATATTCTTATGGCTGTATCAAGAAAAAACATGACAGAGAAAACACGCACAGAGCTCATTATGCAAGCACGGGCTCTATTTGCGAGTAAAGGGTTTTCAGGCACCCCCTTAGAGGAACTTACAGCAGCCGTAGGCCTCACTCGTGGCGCCTTATATCATCATTTTGGCAATAAAAAAGGGCTTTTCTATGCTGTTGTACAATTGATTGATAATGAAATGGATGCGAAGTTAATTGCTGTTGAAAGTCGTGCCAATTCTCCAAAAGAAGCATTAATAAGGCGTGTCGAAACCTACTTAGAAATGGCTTCAGAGCAAGAAGTCCAACGCATTATGTTACGCGATGCATACTCTATACTTGAGCCGGAACAGCTTACCCTAGCAGCGGCTCAATGCATTAAATCGGTTACTGAATTACTGGCTAAAATTCACCCAACAAAATCATTAGTAAAACATCAAGCCATGGCGCATTTTATAAATGGCGGACTGACAAATTTGGCACTATGGATAGCAAACCACAATAACCCAGCTGAAGCAGTTTTAGCCGCCAAAGAAACGGCAAAACAATTACTTGAAAATATAACCGCTGAATAAAAGGCGGCATATACCACCTTATCTAATCAGAGAAACTTACAATGTTAAACTTTAGGCAGCGTCTGTTTTATACCAGCAATCATCTCGTCGATATTTTCAATGCCGATAGAATTATCCACGTGTCTTCAGTGAGGTTTACGAGATAACCACTCTATTTTATAAGCCTTGTTTTTCTAAAATTGGGCGATAAAAATGTTTGGTTAACCAAGCAAAGGTTTTCCATACCCATTGCTTTGGTTTGCTTAAATGCTGGCAGTAAACATAGCTATATTCAATTTCTGCTTTGGCTTTACGATTGCGTTTAAACCAAGACGCACCTGAACTCATGTTAAATCGTAAATTATGCTGCTGGGCATAATTGATAGTAAAGGCAGAAGCGCGCCGATAAAGCCCTAGTTTTTGCGGTTGCTGAAGATCATAACCCAGTATTGGGCATGTCATGTCGCCGTCAATAATCACCATGCCAACACAGGCGAGCATCTCTTCTTGATAAAACAAACCATATAGCGACAACAGCCCCGATTGCACTCCATGAAGAAAGAAAGACAACGTAAATTGAATGTTATGCTCACTGTATTTACCTAAATATAGTGCGTCATAAAGCACTTTAGCCCGCTCTATTTCTTGCTCAGTAACTAACTTTTTAAAAGTCCATTGTGGTTGTTTTAGTAGTCGTAAATCTGTTTTTAAATCTTTGCCTGCAACCACTGCCGACCAGTCTGTATGCAGGTAAACTTGACGAGTAACAATGGCTAACCAACCGTCTTGCTCACAACGCTCAATAATAGGGGAATGTTGGGCTGCATTTAAAGAGCGCAGCAACAGAGCGTGCCCACTGCGAGTTTGCAATGCTTGCGTGCGCAGTTTCGATAAATTAATGGTCTGCCACCCTTGGCAATACATGTTAGTAGATAAACATTGATTGTTTAAGGTTTGCACATTGCCCACCCCCGCTAGCTGCAAGGGCTTCTCAACGATCTTAACTAGCTGATAACTAAACCAACGTAAGGCAGCAAAACGTACTTTGGGGATTTCATCTTGTGCATAACCGGTGATTAGCGTTAACGGCGAAACCACATAACTGTTGTTCACCTTGGTGTGGCTGATCGTAGCGGGAATAGTTAACCCTTGCTGCTGATAACACACAAAATCAGCATCCAGTTGCGCAATTTTACTGCCCTCTAACATCATCTCAAAATAGCCTTGATGCCACTGCTGCGCGTTTAACATGCTCATTCCCCATTCCATTCAATGTCGTCAGTGCTGGCTGCCGTTACGCTTTTTCGCTGTCGTAATGATTTCAATAATAATTCTCCCGTGCTTAATAGCAGTGCCCACGGCCGCAGCGGGTAGCGTTTACTAGCCAAAACGTTGTCACCTTGATGAAAATCACGCCATATCTTAGCGTTCAATAATGCCTTCCCCCCACCAGCTAACAACATGGCAAGGCCAACATACTTGGCTTTATTCTGTGAGTTTTCCATTGGCGTGTCCATACTGGGCCAATGTAAGTTATCCGCAATTAGGTGCAAGCCACTGGTTGTCCTTGGGTTACACTCTATAACGTATATGCCGCCTAGGTGCTCGATAAAATCAAAGGATACTTGTCCATGAAAGTGATAAGTACTGACAAAAGCAGACATGAATTCATTGATAGCCCGATTAACTGTTGGCCTAAAATAGGTCGCCGCAGACTGATTAACACGATATTCAGGAAGATAAACTTGGTGAGCGATGATAACGCCACGATCACATAAGGCGTAATTACAAAATGCTTGTCCAGTAAGTTTCTGTTGCTGCACCCAAGACTGTTGCGGACTTACTGTTATTTCTTGCAGGCTGGCCTGATTAATATTACGGATCACTTGCTCGCCAAACCGGCAAAAAGTGGGCTTTAATATGCTGTCCCATTTAAGATCAATTTGCTGTACGCGGGTGATTTTTTTAGTCCTGGGTAGGCGTACTCCCGGCAGCCCCGCTAACAAGGTAAACAATTGAAATTTATCATGTAAGCCAAATAGTAACGGAGCATCACAAATTAAAGTATTAACCCCGTTTAGACGGTGGCTAAACTGGGCTAAGTAAAAAACTTCCTCACAGGTGGGAATAAGTAATGTAATTTGATGTTGTTTAACCAATGCGGTTATTTGGCACTGGTATTGCTTAGGCTCTGATCGCGGCGAACTCGTTTGTATGTAACCGCTGATCCCAGACACAAATTTGCCAACAGGAAAACGACAGCAATCACTTAGAAATACCTGATGCCCTTGCGCCAATAAAATTCGCGCCCATTCAAGGGCAACAGGCGCTCTGGCTCCTGTAATTAAGATCCGCATAAGTTGATCACTCTACGCTGCTTGTTTGCGGCCTGCCATACTGGTTTAGGCGCAAACATAAATGTCACAGGTAGTACATTTTGCTGTGCAAAAAGCTCACTTAACGCTTGTTGTATTCTCAGGTGATAGGTTGGCTCTGCAGCTATTTCAATACAATCATCCGCTAGCTGTGAAATTTTATAATCACAATGCTCATCAATTTTTAGAGTGATGGCCCGATAGATAAGATCTGGTAATACAGGCACTTTGCAGCCTTTTTGTCGTCCCTGTCCAAGCAAACTTAAACAGTCGCCACAACGACCGGCTATCGCCCCAATCGCTTCGAATATACCCGAGTCTTGTTTCGCCACGATAATATCGTCCAGTTGATAACGGATCACTGGTTGTGTACGGCGGCGGAAGTCGGTAATTATTGGGCTATAATGAGTTTTTTCTGCATTTAGCCAATGCTTTTCAATTAGTACTATATCTTCGTTCCAACGCATTTGCCCTTGCTCATCCGTGCATCCTAAAAAGCCTTCTGTGCATTGATAAATTTCATGAATCGGGCAGTTAAATTTTTGCTGTAGCCAGTGTTTATCTGCTGGTGTTAGCACTTCAGCCCCAGAAATGATGCGCTGAGGTTGAATGGCTTTCTGGCTGTATTTCCCCGTATACAAGGCGCACAATTGTAATGCTTGGGCACTGCCAATCAACAAGCTGGGTTGAAACGTGTCTAACTGCTTCATCCACACTTCAATCGGCAGCGTGATATCTATATAGCAAAACTGAATCGGCCCTTTGTTAACGGTGCCATAAAGTGGGCTATTTGCTCTTAACACTAAGGCAATACGGTGCTTGGTTATCAGGCTGGGTAATAATTTACCGAGAATATTGCCGGCCCAAATCTGTCGCTCTTGTGGGCTGGCCAAAAACAAACCGCGCTGGCCAGATGTGCCTGATGATAACCCCACAGTAATGTCACCAATTGCAGAGTCACTAAAATGGCGCTTTTTCTCCGCATTAATCGCGCATTCAAACAATTGTGCTTGCTCTAATCCACAGGTGTTCAACTGGTCAAAATTTGCCATCATTTGCTGTTTATTCATGATTGGGAATTGATCCAGCTTAGCCCCTTGTAACGCGCGATAATAAGGCGAGTGTCGGCAAACCCAAGCAAGGTGCTTGTCTACTTGTTGCACTTGCCAATCTTGCAGTTGTTGGCGCTGATGAAACCTTTTATAGCGAGCTTTAATAAAAGTATTTAATAACAAAATCACTGCATCCAGCCTTTGGCTTTTAGCGCATTAATAGTTGTTGAACAGTGGGATGGCACAAAATCTATTAGATGCTGATACCGCCGATAGCAATGCCTTAACTGCGCCAAAGTAGCCTGATACTGCGCTACATCGTCACATAAAAAGTTAGCTAACCAATGTTGATCAATCTCATCTGCCAAGCTATCAATCAGCCAACAGGCGTCAGCCAATAAAAAGACCCATCGATTGGTTAATTGACATAACAGGCCAATTTGACCTGCCGCATGCCCAGGCAGTGCGACCAAGTACAAGCTTTGGTCATTAAACAAATCGGCGCATGCTAACTCAATAGCAGGGCCTTCAGAGGCACCTCTCCCGTTTATAACCTGATCAAAGGCCAAAGGAAATTGCGTGTGAATACACAGTTGCTTGGTTATCTCAGCGGGCAATAATTTTTTTAGGTACCCTTTACGCACCCCATTAATTCGCCCTGACTGCTGTATTGAGTTAAGCCCCTGCTGCGTACAGTGAATTTGCGCGCTATTAAACTCGCTCACCGCGGCAATATGATCAGCATGAAAATGGGACAGCACTAAATGGTTTATTTGCAATGGCGCTATTCCAGCAAGCTGTAGTTGCTCAATGATTCCATCACCATGCTTTAACTTACAAGGTGTAGTCCATGCATAGAAACGCTCAGGGAACGTGCGAGTAACAGTGAAAAAATTTTCGTGATAACCCGTATCAAATAATAAATAGCCTTGTGATGGATGCTCAATCAAAGCCACAGCGGCAGGAAACGCGCGCGGCTTTAGCCCACTACCCGGTTTAACAACAAACCCAGGATGCACACAGTGCCCTCCTTCAAACAGTTTTATTTTTAGTCCAATCGACATAACGTCTGATCCCTTCTGTGATGCTAACACTTGCTTGATAACCCAGTAATTGATTGGCTTTTTCAATATTTAACGTTTGATGAAAATGCAATAAACCCGCACCATAAACCGTAATTTTCGGCTCTGGGCGGTGGGCTAATCGACGTCGAATGAATTCGTTAAGGGCAATAATAGGGGCAATTAAGGCATAGGGTAATGTTACTAAACGCGCGTTATATCCTAACGCGGCCAGCAAAGCGACTAACACACTATTAATGGGCATGGGTTCACCATTGGTGATATTAAATATTTCGCCCTTTGGTAAACTGGGGCCTTTGGCGCAAGCAAGCAATGCCGCTGTTGCCACATTGTCTACATAGGTCAAATCCAGCACTGGGTTTTTAGCCGAAGGGAGCAGCAAATAACGCCCTTTGATTGCGGCCAATAAACGCGGCACGATGGCTTGGTCATTAGGTCCAAATATGCCACGAGGACGTAAAATAACACTATGATTCGAGCTGGCAAGCACTGCCTGTTCTGCTAGGTATTTCGTTTCAGCATAATCATTACAAAACGGACTGGCTACGGGGTCTTGCTCGGTTATGTTCCAACGGTCAGTAAAGTCAAAATAAACGCTGGTAGTGGATATATGCACAAACGTCTGGATATTATACTGTTCAGCAACGGCTAATAAATTACGAGTAGCTTGCACATTCCCTTGCTCGAATGCTTGGTAGGCTCCCCAAGGACTAGAAAGCGCAGCACAATGAATAATTGCATCGATTTGTTCATCGTTACTTTTATCCTGTTCAATGTCTGCAAAAATTTTACTAATGGCATCCAGATCGCACAAATCCGCCACATGGCCCGTCACTGGATATTTAGCACTTAACTGCTGCACAATGGCGGCATTACGGCCAATAAAATGCAGTTCATGTTCTTGATGATATAAGCGAATAATGGCACTGCCGAGCATACCAGTACCACCGGTAACCAATATCTTCATAGTGTCAGAAATCCCATTCCCAGTGATAACCCCGCTGCCGAGCCAATCAGTAATACTTTTTTGCCGCTATTGGCTTGTTGTTGCCTGAGTAGGTGCAGGTTAATGGGTAGTGATGCCGCGATTTGATTGCCACACTGTGCCACATTATTAACTATTTTTTGTGAACAAAACCCGCTCATTTTAGGCAATCTTTTCAATGCAAGGTGGCTCGCTTGATGCGGCAGTAAATAGTCAATTTGGTCGCGTTGAATATTGCTTTGCTGTAAACCTCGCACTAAAAAAGCCGGCAACGTTGTTGTCATGTGACGAAACAAGGCTTTGCCATCCATTTCAAATTGACTGGCGGCCAATAGTTGCTCTGGCGCCGTGTGATGAGGGTTAACATGACTGCCACCAGCTTTAACTTGGCAAAAATTGTAGCCTTGGTGATGAGTTTCAAACAGAGCACCGGTAAACCCAGAGGCATTTGGCGCGGCTTGTAACACATAAGCGGCTGCGCCATCGGAAAACAAGGTTGCCACCTCAGTTTTTGCGGGCGTGGTTTTATTCAACGTTATCCCAGTGACGAGCTCACTACTCACGATTAAAATACGCTGGTGTCGTTTAGCCAGAAAAATACATTGGGCGTAATCTAAAGCCGTTAAAAATGATAAGCACGAGCTATTTATGTCTAAACTAGCAAGGTTAACGGGTGCATTTAAGCGGGCCAATACAGCAGCGGCATCATAGGGCAATGCTTGGTGATGAGAAGCGCTAGCATAAACGAGTAAATCTATGTCATTAATGGTTAATGAAGCATTTTTTAGTGCACCTAACGCCGCTTTTGCGGCCATGTAAATAGCCGTTTCATGATTGGCGGCCACGTGGCGTGTTTCGACACCGAATTGGCGTTTACTGGTGCCTTTTTTTAATCCTAAATACAGGTCAAAATCCTTATCTGACCACTTAGTTTCTGGCAGGTAAATATCACTGCCGACAATATCAAATGCCATGAATTTCCTTAAGCTTTACTTACATGTCCAAAAGCCAAGCTCAAACTAGCACGATCTGGTTAACAGTAAACATGTATTGCATTTTTGGGTAGAGTCACTACTTGTAACGAATGGTCATTATTTCAAGGCTTGAATAAAAACCAAGCCGTTGCGGTGCTAAGGCATAACTAAAGCGGCAAGCGCCGCCCTAGTTACTTGCTTGCTAAATGGTTAAAGTATACCCAATCAAGGCCTTACCTAAACACGTGTAAACGCTTGATAAGATTCAACGTTCCGGATTGATTGGGTCTACATTTAAGCCTTCGCTAAGGCTTGTTCTACATCAGCAATGATGTCGTCGATGTTTTCAATACCAACTGAGATCCTTACCAAATCTTCACTCACGCCCGCTTTGGCTAATTCTTCTGGATTAAGCTGGCGATGGGTAGTAGAAGCAGGATGACAGGCTAACGATTTTGCATCGCCAATGTTTACTAAGCGTAAAATCATTTGCAGCGCATCAATAAACTTGCCGCCCGCCGCAGCGCCGCCTTTAATGCCAAAACTTAAAATTCCTGAAGCTTTGCCGCCACAGATTTTTTCACACACTTCACGGTATTGACTGTCGGGCAGCGCGGCATAATTCACCCACTCAACCTTGTCGTGCGCCGATAAATAAGCCGCTAATTTTTCCGCATTCTCACAATGGCGCTCCATGCGTAAACCTAAGGTTTCTAAACCTTGTAGAATTTGGAATGAGTTCATTGGAGAAATCGCCGCACCGGTGTTACGCAGTGGCACCACGCGACAACGACCAATGTAAGCGGCTGCGCCTAAGGCTTCGGTATAAACCACGCCGTGGTAAGAAGGATCGGGCTCATTTAAAATAGCAAAACGCTCTTTATTGGCCACCCAATCAAATTTACCCGAATCAACAATCGCACCGCCAATTGAAGTGCCGTGACCGCCAATGTATTTGGTTAATGAATGCACCACAATGTCAGCGCCATGTTCAAATGGGCGACATAAAAAAGGTGTCGCTACGGTATTATCCACAATTAAAGGCACGCCATGGCGATGGGCTATTTCGGCCAACTTAGCTAAATCAACCACGTTACCGGCGGGGTTGCCTATCGACTCACAAAAAACCGCACGGGTGTTTTCATCAATGGCGTTTTCAAAACCTTCATAATCATTGAAGTTGACCATTCGCGTTTCAATGCCTTGTTTTGGCAATGAATGAGCAAATAAATTATAAGTGCCGCCATAAAGCTGACTAGTACTCACTATATTGGTGCCCACTTCACAAATACATTGAATAGCATAAGTGATAGCCGACATGCCGGACGCCACTGCTAATGCAGCAATACCGCCCTCCATAGCCGCAATGCGCTGCTCTAACACGTCTGTGGTGGGGTTCATGATGCGGGTATAAATATTGCCCGGCACTTTAAGGTCAAATAAATCTGCGCCGTGTTGGGTGTCATCAAAAGTATAAGAAGTGGTTTGATAAATCGGCACCGCCGCTGCTTTAGTAGTCGCTTCTGAGGTGTAGCCGTGGTGCAAAGCCAATGATTCCAATTTCATCTGTCATCCTTAAGTTAAATTGCTAAGGCAAATAGTTCAATCTCATTAATTTAGGCGCTCAGTTCGCTGTGAACATAGCACGCCAACGTATTCCTCACTCTGGAACTTAAAAAGTAAGGCACCATTTTTTGTTCACCGTAATCAATCCATATCAAAATAGGACCATTATTTAGCTGCTTGATATAAGGCGCTAAAAATATGACGAATCTTAGGTCAAAGATCCAGTCTCTGGCTCACAACTGAAATAAATGCGGAAGATATTTCACAAAGGAGCTGGGTTTGATTAAAATACGCCTCCTATCAAAAGGAAGAGCTCAATGAAACACAAAGATACCATTTTTGCAGCCCCTGTCGAACAAATGGGCAACTTCACTTTTGATGAAAAAGTGGCCGAAGTTTTTCCTGATATGATCAAGCGCTCTGTGCCGGGCTATTCCAATATTATTTCGGCAATTGGCATGATCACCGCGCGCTTTGCCCAGCCCAATACCCAGCTTTATGATTTAGGCTGTTCACTTGGCGCGGCCACACTCGAAATGCGCCGCAATTTAAAACACAACGACTGCACCATTATTGGGGTAGATAACTCCCCTGCAATGGTTGAGCGCTGCCAATTACATGTGGATGCCTTTCGTGGTGACGTTCCCGTGACCATTAGTTGCCAAGATATTTGCGATATTGAGATTAAAAATGCCAGCATCGTGGTGTTAAATTTCACTTTGCAGTTTATTGACAAAGATAAGCGTCATGCCCTAATTGAAAAAATCTATCAAGGCCTCGTTCCTGGCGGAGTGTTAGTACTGTCGGAAAAATTCCACTTTGACAATGACACCACCCACGATTTTTTATTCGAGCTGCACCACGACTTTAAACGCGCCAACGGCTACAGCGAATTAGAAATCAGCCAAAAACGCAATGCATTAGAAGATGTGATGGTGCCAGACACCATCGAGCAAAATAAGCAACGCTTATATCACGCAGGCTTTGCCAATGTTGATATGTGGTTTCAGTGTTTCAATTTTGGCTCCATGGTGGCCATTAAATAAAGCAAACAGAATTCATTACCAAGGTAACCCTAAGTGATCATCGATTTTAATAACTTTTATCAGCAAATTGCGAAAAACCGCCTGAGTCATTGGCTAACCACCTTACCGGCGCAATTAGCGCTGTGGCAACAAGACAATTTGCGCGGTGAGTTTCCAAGCTGGCAAAAAGTACTGAAAAAATTCCCTGAAATTGAAACCCAGCACATTGATCTAGATAGTCAGGTTTCCGTAGGGCAACAAGGCGAACTACCTGCTGGTGAGCAAGCTAAGCTTGGCAACCTGTTAGAAAAGTTTCACCCTTGGCGCAAAGGCCCTTACACAGTGCACGGCATTCATATTGATACCGAATGGCGCTCTGATTTTAAATGGGACCGACTGCTACCGCACATTAACCCGCTAAAATACCGCTATGTGTTAGATGTGGGCTGTGGCAATGGCTACCACATGTGGCGCATGCTGGGCGAAGGCGCTGAGTTTGTAGTGGGCGTTGACCCATCGCAGCTATTTTTATGCCAATTTGAAACCATCCGTCATTTTGCCAATAACAATCAAAACGTGCATTTACTGCCGCTGGGCATTCAAGAACTGCCCGAATTAAAAGCCTTCGATACCGTGTTTTCAATGGGTGTGCTTTATCATCGTAAATCTCCTATCGACCATATTATGCAATTAAAATCACAACTGGTGCCTGGCGGTGAATTAGTGCTTGAAACCATAGTGATTGATGGCGGTGAAAATGATGTATTAGTACCACGTGATCGTTATGCGCAAATGCGCAACATTTGGTTTATCCCAAGCGCGGCAGCGTTAAAAGTGTGGGTTGAAAAATGCGACTTTGAAGATGTACGCATTGTGGATATCAGTGAAACCACGGTAGCCGAGCAGCGCAGTACGCAATGGATGAAAAATGATTCACTAAGCGACTTTTTAGATCCCAACGAGCCCAGCTTAACCATTGAAGGTTATCCGGCCCCCAAAAGAGCCGTGATCATCGCGCGAAATCCGGAAAAACGATTAAGCTAATTTAGGGTAAAATAATTCAGAAATAAGTGATTTTATAACTTTTGTTGCTCTTTAAAGAGAATTTTTGATAACCCCTTGTAGTCTGTTGTCAAATCACTTAGTTTCTCGATATTAACGAGTTCCAACTATTCGTCACAGCTAGGATAAAAAAAATATGTTTCAAAAAACTATGTTAGCCGCTTCTGTATTGCTGCTATCGGCGTGTGTAACAAACCAAGAGCCAACGCCTACCGTTTCTCCCGATTTATTATCCAGCGAATTGGCAAAGACTCAGCAAGTGATGGTTGAACAATGTACTCAACTAAATAGTACACTAAGCGCTGAACTTGCCCATTTACGGGAACAACAAGCCATACAATTACAAGATATTAAACAAACGTTTATTGCCACCAGCAAAAAGAAAACCGTAGTGGTTGCGCCTGCCCCCGTCCCAACACCTAAATGTGAAGAAGTACTTTTGCCGACCAAAGCGGCAGTAGTAGATGGCACCCATGCTGGAAAAATCATCGTTGGTGAAGAAGAGTGGGTGCGAATTTCACCACCAAAAGTTAACTTGTTAGCCCGTATCGATACCGGTGCAGCCGTATCATCGATTCACGCCGTAAATGTGGTTGAATTTGAGCGTGATGGTGAAAAATGGGTGAAATTTGACATTGGCCATGAAGAAGGTCAGCCTGATATGACGATAGAGCGAAGAGTTGAGCGTTACTCCAACATTCGTCAATCAACCAGTGAAGAAACGGTGAAACGCCCAGTTATTAAACTTAACATTCGTTTAGGCACGATTAAAGATTCAGCCGAGTTTACCTTAGCCGATCGCGGACAAATGAGTTATCCCGTATTACTTGGTCGTGAATTTTTAAAAGACATCACCTTGGTTGACCCAGGGAAACAACAGATTCACCCAGAATTTAAACCTCAGTAATATTTAGGCGAGCCGACAAAGCTCGCCTTAATTTTAACCTTTAATCAGTTAGTAGGATCATTGCTATTATGACCTCCAGAGCGCCTTTTTATATCCTTGTCGCCATTTTATTTGTGACAGGTTTAGCCTTAACCATTCAACGCCACCTTTCCTATGAAGTACCACTTACACCAGGTGTTAAACGCACCGTTTGGTCAGTGGATGCTAAAGTAGAGTTTTTTGCCAATGGCGATAAAGTGAAAGCTTCCCTTGCCACGCCAATGAGCCAACCTGGCTTTACCGTACTACATCAAAATGCCGCATCGCCTGGTTATGGCTTGAACTTTATTCAGCAAGACGCTACGCCTCGTGCCGAGTGGTCGATTCGTGAAGCCAGCGGAAACCAAGAGTTATTCTATAAAGTTCAATTGCTCGAAGATGATAATGCAGACTTGTCGGGCTTAGCCAGTATTCCCGAAATTGAAGTGCCGGAATGGACAGAACCATATGGCACCGCCGCCCATCAGCTAACAATCGATGTGACTAAACGCAGTGCCGATGCTTTTAGCTACACTCGCGAGTTGCTAAAAGAGTTCAACAAAAAAGAGCTTAGTCAAAATGCAGAATTGCTGGTAAATAGCGAACCTGATACATCACAATTAATCGTTAAATTACTTAATTCTGCAGATATTAGTGCTCGTGTAGTCGGTGGCTTACGCCTTGAAGATGGCCGCCGCCGCCAACCTCTCAATGCCTTTGTCCAAGTATATGAAGGCGATAAATGGCTATTATTCGATGTTAAAACGGGTAAAGAAGCCAATCGTGAAAACCTGCTGTTATGGGAGCAATCAGACTCATCGTTATTAGATTTACAAGGGGGATCCGATTCACTGGTCACCTTCTCGATGATCAAACAAGAGCAACCAGCGCTAATGGCTGTAAAAGAAAAACTAAACAGCCAAGATTTACTTAACTTCTCTATCCAAAGTTTACCCATTGAAGAGCAAGCGCTATTTAAAGGCATCTTGTTAATTCCATTTGGGGTGTTGGTTGTGGTTCTAATGCGTGTTTTAGTCGGCCTGAAAACCTCTGGCACCTTTATGCCCGTATTAATCGCCATGGCCTTTATTCAAACCAGCCTAGTCACAGGTTTAGTCGGCTTTATTATTGTGGTCGGTACCGGCTTAGTGATCCGCTCATATCTATCACGATTAAACCTACTGCTGGTGTCGCGAATATCCGCGGTGATCATCATGGTTATCTTAATGATCGGTTTATTCTCGGTCGTCTCATATAAAGTAGGCTTAAGTGAAGGCCTTAAAATCACCTTCTTCCCAATGATTATCTTGTCTTGGACCATAGAGCGTATGTCTGTGCTATGGGAAGAAGAAGGAGCAAAAGAAGTGGTGCGCCAAGGTGGCGGCAGCTTACTGGTTGCGATACTGGCTTATTTAGCAATGAACAACGACTATGTTCGCCACATTACCTTTAACTTCTTAGGTGTGCAGCTGATTATTATGTCCCTTGTACTGCTTCTTGGTAGCTACACTGGTTACCGTTTATTGGAGCTGTACCGCTTTAAGTCTATGGCGGAGAAGTAATCATGTTTGGTTTACTAGCAAGTCCTTTTAAGCTTAAAGCCAAGGGCATAATGGGGATGAACAAACGTAACGGTCATTATATTGGCCGTTATAACAAGCGTTCGCTCTACCCTTTGGTAGATAATAAATTAAAAACCAAAATTATCGCAGAAGATGCAAAAGTCACTGTACCCGCACTCATTGGGGTGATCAGCTCGCAAGCTGAAGTAGGCAAAGTGGCAGAGCTGATTAAAGGCCGTAGCGGCTTTGTCATCAAGCCAGCCAAAGGCAGCGGTGGTAAAGGCATATTAGTGATCACTAAGGTTGAACACGACCGCTATTACAAACCTAATGGTGCAGAAGAGACCCATGAAGACTTTGAGCGTCATGTGTCTAACATTTTGGCCGGTTTATTCAGCCTCGGCGGCGCGCAAGACGTAGCGGTGATCGAAGCGTTAATCGAGTTTGATACTGCCTTTGATGGCTTTAGTTACGAAGGGGTACCCGATGTACGGGTAATTGTCTTCAAAGGCTTCCCGGTGATGGCTATGATGCGTTTGTCTACCACAGACTCTGACGGTAAAGCTAATTTACACCAAGGTGCGGTGGGGGTTGGTATCGACATAGGTAGCGGAAAAGCGCTCCATGCGGTGCAATTTGGTGACCCTGTCACTCATCACCCAGACACCAATCGAGCCCTTAACGAGCTAGTAGTGCCACAATGGGATGTATTGATCCGCCTTGCTGCCAGCTGTTACGAAATGTCGGGCTTAGGTTATCTTGGCACTGATATGGTGTTAGACCGTGATAAAGGTCCGATGCTACTTGAGCTTAACGCCCGCCCCGGCTTAGCCATTCAAGTGGCCAATGGTGCCGGATTACTGCCGCGGTTGCAGTTAGTTGAAAGCCTTGGGAATAAGAAGATGACACCAGAGCAGCGTGTTGAGTTTGCGATTAAACACTTTTCACAAACGCCAACTATCTAGGTAACACAATCCAGCTTGCCTCATTACAAGCGTGTTTGCCTAGTGGTCAAACACGCTTTTGCTTCAAAATAAGCTAGGGTTCAGAAGTAGCGGCAGGGATCAGTTAACTGCAGAGCAAGATGCGGCAAGCTTCAAACTTAGGAGGTCATCCCAATACAGCTACCTCCAATCTTCTACCGACTTAGCTCGGCGCACTGGGAATCCCCTTTATTCTCCCTTTTTGCTTATTTATTCTCTATTTGATAATTCCTATAAGACTTCAATCTTACGGTCAAACACATTTAATCGATGTACTCTAATGGAATCATCATTGTAGTGGTCAACTAAAACTGGCCACCTCGTTATAAGTTTTGAAGTATTCTGCTTCAGCCTTTTGTGGCGATAGCCC
>NZ_JAUOPX010000046.1:0-36818 GCF_030547455.1 Motilimonas sp. 1_MG-2023
GCTCGCTTAACTCAGTTGGTAGAGTGCCGCCATGACATGGCGTAGGTCACTGGTTCGAGTCCAGTAGCGAGCACCATCTCCCCCTTTTATACTTCCTATTCAAATCACTCCTAGCCATAGCCTTAACTAGCATTATTTAGCAAATTATAATGTTACCAATATGTTAAACAAAAATATTTAAATTAGATACATATGTGGATGCAATCTCGTTATTTGGTCATATTCACTAACCTATCGGGTTTTATCTAGCGGTAAATATACGACAGGGGTCTATCTTTTTTAACATAAAGCTTACCTAAGTTTGATTTAGATATTACCGAGTGAGAGCATTGATTGGTTAGATGTTGTACATCTGCCACATAACTCATTATGTCTAAATTAACTGCAAGGAAAGCATTTAATGAATCTGCACAAGAAAACCACTTTGTGCCTGGCCGTTAGCGCCGCACTACTCTCGTTCACAACCAGCGCCGCCAATGCACAAGCTGGCTTCGATGATAACTACCCACAAACAAACCGTATTATTGTTAAATATAAACAACCAAGCTTTGGCGTCATGCGCGCTGCTGTATCGCAAGTGCGCCGCATGGAAGTAACAGAAGCGCTAACAGCTAACACAGGTTTTGTTGCTGACTACAAACGTACAACCTTAACCGGCGAAGAAGTTTATGAGCTAGATCAGTGGCAGGACAACCAATCCCTTGAACACATATTACGTGACTTAGAGAACAATCCGGATATTGAATACGCTGAGCCTGATCAGCTCATGTTTGCTATGGCCAATACGAATGATCCTAGCTTTGATAAGCTATGGGGTTTAACCAATGTGGCTGGTGGTATGAACTTCGTTGATGCTTGGCAATATGCCACAGGTAAAGGTGTTAATGTTGCTGTAGTCGATACTGGGTATGCCAAACACAGTGATTTAGAAGCTAATACAGTAACTGGCTATGATTTCATCAGCAACGCCACCATGGGCAATGACGGCAATGGCCGTGATGCCGACCCAAGTGATGCTGGGGACTGGCTTAAAGCAGGTGAATGTGGCAATAACTATCCAAAACGTGACTCTGATTCATCTTGGCACGGAACCCATGTAGCCGGTACCATCGCGGCTGTTGCAAATAATAGTAAAGGTGTTGTTGGTGCTGCTTACGACGCCAAAATAGTGCCTGTTCGTGTTTTAGGCAAATGTGGTGGCTATAGCTCAGACATTGCTGACGGTGTACTTTGGGCTGCTGGTGCTCGTGTACCAGGCGCACCAGTTAACCCTAACCCAGCTAAAGTTATTAACTTATCTCTAGGCGGACCAGGCACTTGTGCGCGAGTGTCACAACAAGCGTTTAACACGGCAAGGAACTTAGGCGCAACAATTGTGGTTGCTGCAGGCAATAGTAATAAAAATGCAGCTAATTTCACTCCCGCCAGTTGTCAAGGCGTGATCACTGTTGCAGCTCTTGATCAGTATGCTAACAAAGCAAGTTACTCAAACTTTGGTAAGGATGTCGATATCGCCGCACCAGGTGGTGAAACTCGCTACGGCTCAGCAGGTGGAATTTACTCGACCATTAATGCCGGTAAAACGGTACAAGCTGGTGAGAGCTATGCCGCTTATCAAGGCACAAGCATGGCTGCACCACATATTGCAGCACTGGCGGCTTTAATGTATGAAGCCAAACCAGACATCACTCCTGATGAAGTTGAGCGAGTCATTAAGCAAACCGCCAAGCCATTTGCCGATCCAAACCGATGCATCGATTGTGGTAGCGGTGTTGCAGATGCGAAAGCCGCGCTAGCCTTGCTCGCTACGGGTGTCGTCCCATCTGTCGAGCCGACTGTTGCACCAACGCCAACGCCTACTCTCGCCCCAGTACCAGCAGGACATTGGGATCCAGCGAAAGTTTATGTCAAAGATAACGAAGTTATTTATAACAACGTTAAATGGCGTAGCAAGTGGTGGAACCAAGGCGTTGAGCCAGGCTCTACGCAATGGGGGCCATGGGAAAAACTAGGCTCTGCTGGCACACCGACTCCAGCGCCAACTGCTGCACCTACGCCAGCACCGACACCTAAGCCAACGGCAGCACCGACACCAGCTCCGACACCTGAGCCAACGCCACAGCCAACAGCGGCCCCAACGCCGCTTCCAACCGTTGCGCCAACACCCGTACCGAGTGTTGATCCAACCCCAGTGGATAGCTGGAATAGCAATCTAGTCTATGTAGCAGGTGATGTTGTAGTGCACAATAATAAGGTTTACCAAAGCAAATGGTGGAACCGAAACAGTGAACCTGGCACCGAGCAATGGGGGCCATGGCGCTTAATCACTAAATAATTGTGTTTAGTGCCCATTAACATTAGGGCTTTGGCCCTAATGTTAATTTTTTGGAGTGATCATGCGACAATTATTAATTCTAGCCACTTTGTGCTGTGGAGCTGTTGCTCACGCTGAAAGTAAAGCACAAAGTGAAACTCGATTACTATTGCAATATAAAGCGGATAATCCTGTTTTAAAGCAAGACGTAGCCAATATGATAGAGCAATATGCTTGCCCTATTATTACTGTCCAAGCACGCAGTGATAACCAAGCCATCATTACACTAACATGTGAACTATCGGCAAAAACAAAAAACCAATTAATTGAGCAGCTAAGCCAAAGTCAAATGCTCATTTATGCAGAATTTGATCAAATCATGACCCATCAACAACCCATGCCATTAACAAAATAGTTAAGTATTACTTCATGTTACCCTTTAAATTGATTTATCATCTGTGCATTCAATTTAAACCACCATAGGAATCCGACATGATTAGTAAATGGGCAGCACGCTTTTTCCAAATGGCCCAACTCGTTGGTTCGTGGAGTAAGGATCCTTCAACTCAAGTAGGCGCAGTGATCACAGAGAAAAATCGCATCGTCTCGGTTGGCTTTAATGGCTATCCTCACGGTATTTCAGACAGTGCTGAAACTGATAGCCGTGACATGAAACTACTGAAAACTTTACACGCCGAGGAAAATGCCATTTTGTTTGCCAAGCGCGATTTGGCTGGCTGCGAGATTTGGGTGACACACTTTCCCTGTCCTAACTGCGCAGCAAAGATTATTCAAACAGGCATCGCTACCGTCCATTGTCCAGAGCAAACAGACGACTTTTTGTCTCGCTGGGGTGACAAAATCCAAGTAAGTCAAGATATGTTCGAACAAGCAGGGGTAACAGTCGACTGGCTACCTTTAAAGGATTTCTAATCAGCTTTTTTTTGATTTACTTTGAAACCCTTTAATAGAGCGCTTATTTAAACTGCGCCTGTTAGCTTGTTTGTCCCGTGGCGCACGCTTAGGCGTTGCGCTACTGGGTTGGTCTGTGACAACAAATCCGGCCAGTGTTTGCGTAGGTAAAGCTCGCCCAGTTAACTGACGAATGGCGTGGAGATACCCTGATTCGCCATGACAAACCAATGAAATAGCCAAACCCGATGCTCCTGCTCGCGCCGTGCGCCCAATCCGATGCACATAGGTCTCGGCATGACTAGGTAAATCAAGATTAATCACTGTCGGTAATGCTACGAGATCGATACCTCTGGCAAGTAAATCTGTCGCCACCAGCACCTCTACCTTTCCCGTTTTAAAATCAAGTAAGGTATTCGTACGCACCTCTTGGTCTTTATCTCCGTGTAAGGCTGCCGCGTTAATTCCTGCCTTAACTAGTTTTTTAGTTACGGCGTCGACACTGTCTTTTACACTAATAAACACCAATACTTGCTGCTTGGATTGTGCTTTTAATAAAGCGATTAATGCTTGTGCTTTACTGCCTTTATTGACCAAAAACAGCTGCTCTTCAATTTTTGGTGCAAGGAGCTCTGCGGCACTAATCCTTAAATGCTTTGGCGTAGTTAATATTGTTTGCGCTAATGCCTCAAGTGGGGCTGGCATAGTGGCAGAAAACAACAAGGTCTGCCGCCTAGTCGGCATGGCTTGAAGCAGTTGCTTAAGTTTTGGCCAAAAGCCCATATCAAGTAAGCGATCCCCTTCATCTAATACCAGTAATTTCAGCTCAGTAAAACAGATTAACTGGTGCCGGTGAAAGTCATCTAAGCGGCCAACTGTTGCAATGATTATCTGGGGAGACAAGGCGAGCGTATCAATTTGTTCTTGACGGGATTGAGATTGTCCGCCAAAAAGAGTTTGAATTCGCAACGATAACGCATTAGCGATAGGGTTGAGCTGCTCAGCAATCTGCAGGGCTAACTCACGTGTAGGAACAATAATAAGCCCCTGCACTGCATTTAGTTGGCCATCAATGCCATTTAATAAAGGCAAACCGAAGGCGAAGGTTTTGCCACTTCCTGTCGGGGCAATTGCCAGTACGTCTTCTCCATTAAGTGCAACAGGAATAGTAAGGCGTTGAATGGGAGATGCTTGCACCAAGTGAGTCGGCAAAGCGGCGACCAACTGAGGGGCTAACTTGAAGGTTGAAAACGTCATGGCTATTTACTCAATACGATTGAGGGCGCAGTCTAACGAGCAAACCCTTAATAGTAAATTTTTTCAGCGGGTCAACATTGGTAGGTGGTACAGGCTAATTTTGTCGGCACGCTAAACAAGCATCTGAACTAATACACATTATCTTCGTGAAGCTGCATTGTTGGCTCAGTGACTTGACCGCCATAACCTTGATTTGCTCAGCATAAATAACTTGAATGGCTTTATCTCTACTTAATGCTGTGCTTGTACAAAAATCTTAACTGAGTGACCCCACATCATCCTTATCAATTGATTGATGACAAGTCTCATGCTGAGGTGACATTCTTTGTCGCTCAATTGCGGCCAGTATCGTTGCATGGTGCTGGCCACTCAGTTCGACTATTTTCGCTGTGTTTTCCATTGCACTCGCCAACTGGTTAAGCTCACCAATAGTACCGATTAATAAATCTTTCGTTGGCCGTAACAGCAGATAATAACAAGCATATAAAGCAAGACAAATCACCACAAAAAATGCAATTAATATTAATATGACGGTGACTTTAAGATCACCCAAAAAGGTTTGACTACTTTCTACAATGGGTAAACTAGCTTGCTCAACTAAACTCGGCAGCTTAATAAGTGAATTATCTAAGGTCACCGTGAGGGTCTCAATTTGTGACATCATGTTTAGTACTTGTTGCTTTTCTTCTGAGGTTAATTCTGGGCGCGCACTCATATCAGACATCGTTTCTGCTATATCCGCTAGCGCTTGCGCAACCTGTGCTGCTGGCTGCTCAAACCCCGTAAGATCAACGCCCACATTAATATTAACTAAGCCATCTTTTTCAATAACTGGATGACTGGGATCAGATTGATTAACCCTTGCTTCGTCAGCCGCAATAACGAAACCGCAGCATAAAACGAACAGCATGATACTGAGTAATGACTTAAACAAGGTAAAGCTCCTACTTAGATAATTCAGAAATAGCGTGTTATTAGCCCAGCCACAGCTCTAAAGCAACGCTTGAGATACTCTCTTAAAAATAATTTGTCAACGAGAGAAAGGAAATGAAAATGAATGCTTTTTATGAGATTTGTGAAGCAATACTGGCACAAGATAACCGACAAACAAAAAAGGGTTTCAGAAATATTCTGAAACCCTTTTAATATGGCGGTGAGCGAGAGATTCGAACTCTCGTTAGGGGTTAACCTAAACACACTTTCCAGGCGTGCGCCTTCAGCCACTCAGCCAGCTCACCAAATTTTTTTAGTCTGACAGGTTAGCCCTGAGACAACGGCGGCAAGAATAAGGAAAACGGCTTAATCCGTCAACTGTTAAAGGTTATTTTTAAACTGTTTGCCTAAAAAGCCGCCAAGTTGACCTTAAATAACTTTCAACTCTTGCCTTAAGTACACGCCTGCACCGAATAGGCCTGGATCGGGATGTAACACCACATACGTCGCAATGCCAGCATTGTAAGCACTAAAACGCCCTTTACTTTCAAACGCGCCGCGAAAGCTTGAACTTTTCACATAATCGATAAATCGAGGCACAATGCCGCCTGCAATATATACCCCGCCCTCACAAGCTAAGTTAAGCGCCAAATTACCAGCGAAACCGCCTAACCCTTCACAAAATACTTCAAGGGTCAGCTGTGCCTGTTGACACTCTTGCGCTAAACCGGCCCGGGTGATGTCGGCTGCTGCGTTAAACTTAACAGGCTGCTGCGCGATATGACAAAGGGCCTGATATATATTTTCAATTCCTTGACCTGAGAGTAAACGCTCTGCACTCACGTGGCCCATTTTTTCAGCTAATACATTGAGCACCTGACGTGAACGCTCTCCCGTTGGTGCAAATGAAGTATGGCCACCTTCACCATCCAAACTTATCCATTTGTCATTAATGTTGATAAGATGACCAACGCCTAACCCTGTACCTGGTCCACAAATACCAATAGGCTTTTTATCTTTTACTTCACCACCACCAATCTGCACTTTTTCGTCATCGGCTAGAAATGGTACAGCAAGGGAAATAGCCGTGTAATCATTGATGACATAAAGCTTATCGAGTCCAAGGGCTTTCTTCAGTGCCTGTTGTGAAAAAGTCCAAGTATGATTGGTCATTTCAACTAGATCATCATCCACTGGACAGGCGATTGCGATACATAGCTGCTTTACTAAACCATCTAATTCAGAAAAATATTCTTTAACCACGTCAGCAATGGTTGGGAATTCAGCACACAAGTACTTTTTTATTTGGCTTAGCTCACCAGTTTTCTCATCAATTGAGGCTAATCGAATATTAGTTCCGCCAACATCGGCGACGACATAATGAGTGTTCATTGCTGCTCCAAAAAGTGTGTTATTGCCATAATTGTTTGTTATTTTAAAGTCGATGACAACTACTGTTATGATCTCGCTGCGGGTTTCACTGTATTTTTACTGCTGCTATCACAATTGTGTTGTTAGGAATCTTGCTATTGTCATTTTAATTCCTATATATGCCCTCATAATTCCTTTATTTATCATCATATTTCATAGGTATCAGCGTGATAAACAGGTAAAATCCTGCCTTTATCAAGTTACTTCGTCAGATCGCGATGTTATTTTTACAAGGAGCGCGTTACCCTCATGTCTAATAAGTATTCCACAAAAGATTGGTTATTGTTGTTTTTTAAGGGAGCGGGAATGGGCGCTGCCGATGTGGTGCCAGGGGTTTCAGGTGGTACTATCGCATTTGTCACCGGTATTTATGAGCGTTTATTAAATGCGATCAAATCCGTTGATCTTAAAGCCGTTAATATTCTATTAAAAGATGGAGTTAAAGCTTTTTGGCAGCATATTGATGGCACCTTCTTGTTAGTGTTGTTTTCCGGATTACTCCTCAGTATTGCTTCCCTTGCTAAGCTTATTACGTACTTGTTAGCGTATCATCCTCTATTAGTCTGGTCGTTCTTTTTTGGTTTGATTATTGCCTCTGTAATCCATATCGCAAAGCAAATAACCCACTGGGGCGCGGTTAATATCATTAGTTTAGTAGTAGGCAGCGTGATCGCATTTGTGATCACCAGCATATCGCCAAGTAGCGTTGACCCTGCCCCTTGGTTTTTCTTTGTTTCTGGCGCCATAGCAATCTGTGCGATGATTTTACCGGGTATTTCTGGCAGCTTTATCTTATTGTTAATGGGCATGTACGGCCATGTGTTAGCTGCGGTCAATGATCGTGACTTTATCTTGTTAGGGCTATTTTTACTGGGTTGTATCGTTGGCCTAATGTGTTTTTCACGGTTTTTATCATGGTTGTTAAGCCGTTTTCATGAAGCCACATTTGCCTTATTAGCCGGATTTTTAGTCGGCTCATTAAATGTGCTTTGGCCATGGAAACAAGTGACCAGTACTTATTTAAGCTCTAAAGGCATTGAAAAGCCACTGACTACGGCCAATTTATGGCCAAATGATTTTACTTTAGTGACAGGTCAAGACGCACAAACATTAGTGTGCATTGCTCTGATGGCTGCCGGGTTAGGGTTGATACTCGCCATTGAAAAGCTGTCAGCAGCAAAGCCATAGACAATTATCTGCAAAGACATAACCAATAACGGGCCAAAAGGCCCGTTTTATTTTTGCAATATTGCATCTATAGCCAATCAACGTGGAGATACTTGATTTCAGCAACGCTCTACACGCGTTTCGGCAAGGCATTGATTGCCGATAAACATGCCACAATCATCCCCATTTACAGTTTATTCTGTGATACTCTCATTCTCGTTGTTTTCAGGAGACCCATTATGTTTACAGGTATAATTCAGTCCGTTGCTTTAATTGCTTCCGTCACTGACCAAAACGGTATCAGAACCTTTGAAATCGAATTTGAACCTGGCTTTTGCCAAGATTTAGAAATTGGCGCCAGTGTCGCGGTTGATGGCGTTTGCTTGACGGTTACCCAACTCCTGTCACCAACCCGAGTTGCATTTGACATTATGTTGAAAAGCTTAGAAATCACAACACTAAGCGAATATACACTAGGCCAAAAAATTAACGTTGAACGCGCAGCAAAAGACGGTGCCGAGATTGGTGGTCACCCGCTATCAGGTCACATAGATTTCAAAACCCAGGTACTCGATGTACAACACATCGATGATAATTATCGGGTACGTATCGCGATCAGTGATGACTGGGCCAAGTATATCTTTCCAAAAGGCTATATTGCTTTAAACGGAGCAAGCCTGACGGTCTCTGACGTAAATAAACAACAAGGCTGGTTTGATGTATGGTTAATTCCAGAGACGCGGCGAATGACAACGTTTGAAAGCAAAAATAACGGCGCAATAATTAATGTCGAAATAGAACGAGGTACCCAAGTCATTGTTGATACCGTGCGCGATACTATCAATGAAAAAATGGGTCACCTGATGCCTCTGTTTGAAAAATTTTTAGCCGATAATAATGCCGATATAGATGCGATTGGCAAAGCCACGCAAGCTGCGCTATCGGATGCCAATAAACAATAAC
The DNA here is from genome assembly GCF_030547455.1 of Motilimonas sp. 1_MG-2023. Taxonomy (NCBI): domain Bacteria; kingdom Pseudomonadati; phylum Pseudomonadota; class Gammaproteobacteria; order Alteromonadales; genus Motilimonas; species Motilimonas sp. 1_MG-2023. The sequence continues at coordinate 8,978 of NZ_JAUOPX010000046.1, forward strand.
ATTCGTCTGCATGACACTATTGGCTAGTTTAAAAACCATTAGGGTCTGTTGCTCTTTCGTGATTGTTTTGCAGCGAATTGTTGGGTATTTATATAAAGCGTTCGTTGTGGCCAGCACCTTTGTGGCATAGTGAACTATGCGAAAAGGCGCTAACGCAGTAAAAATGGCCAACAAACGCTGTCCTACGGATTCGGCTAAAAGCGTTTTGTCCATCGTTGAGCAGTATTTACTTAGAATACTAAGCTACACACTGCTCGCCTTGCTCAAAACGCTTTTAGACAAGGTGTCCCCTCTCGAACAAAAATTAACCAGAAAAGGTCAACAGACCTTAGCCAATAGAGTCTATACGATAACCACGCCCACCTGCCGCAACAAACGGACAAGCTCCTAACCAGTAAAAATATCAGCGAGCCTAGATAGTACGAATGTTTCTTCCATTAAATCATAATAAGCACTATTATCCTGCTGTTTCTCGCCGTTAATGAGGTCCCATTGATGGTCAGATCACATGCAGTACTACCTTATCAATTTACTGCATGAATAATAGTCCAGGTAAGAATTAGTTTGGCTTATAATCGTCCCTACCAGCATCTTACAATTCCAGAAAAACTTCTTCACCTATGTATTTGGAGATACCTTGATCAACTACAAACAGGAATTAAAGACCTTAATCAAACTCAGCTGGCCTATCCTCATCGCGCAGATAGCCATGACCACAATGGGCTTTATCGATACAGTAATGGCAGGAAATGTAAGTGCAACCGATATGGCCGCGGTCGCAGTGGCATCAAGTTTTTGGATCCCTGCCATTTTATTACTGCAAGGCTTAACCATGGCGGTTACGCCCATCGTGTCGCACCTTAACGGTGGGAAAAAACGCAGCCAAATCCCCTTTTCAGTTATCCAGGCTCTTTGGCTTGCCATGGCACTATCAGGCATCATGATGATTCTGCTCTATTACAGTCCTTGGGTATTAGTATGGATGGATGTTGAGCCTGAGCTGGCCCGATTAACCAAAGGTTACCTCCATGCCGTCATTTGGGGCATGCCACCCTTTGCACTTTATCTTGTGCTGCGCAGTTTATGTGATGGACTGTCGCGTACGGTGCCTTCAATGATGATTGGATTTGTTGGCTTAGCGGTGAATATTCCCGCTAACTATATCTTCATTTTCGGTAAACTTGGCATGCCTGCTTTAGGTGGTATAGGCTGTGGTGTTGCCACGGCTTTAGTCTACCTCGCGATGGGCATTGCCATGCTGCTTTATGTATTATTAGATGGTGAATTAAAGCGCCTTAACCCATTTAAACGTTTTATTGCTCCTAATTTAAAACAAATCAAGCGTATTTTTTCTTTAGGCTTTCCGATTGCCGCAGCCACTTTTTTTGAAGTGACCTTATTTACTATCGTGGCCTTGTTACTTGCTCCAATGGGCGCAGAAGTCGTGTCCAGTCATCAAGTAGCAATTAACTATTCATCGATGATTTTTATGATCCCGTTAAGTATTGGTATCGCGGCCAGTATTCGTGTGGGCCATAATCTAGGAGAAAGGCAACCGGAAAAAGCGATGATAGCAGCCAACACAGCCATTTTTTTAGGCTTGGCGATTGCCGTCGTCACAGCGACATTTAGTCTTGTGTTTCGCCAGCAAATAGCCGCTTTTTATACCGATGATAGCGAAGTGATCACATTGGCAGCTAGCTTATTAGTACTCGCTGCGATCTATCAATTTTCTGACACCATACAAGTAATTGTTGCGGGTATCTTACGAGGTTATAAAGACACTCAAGTTATTTTCTATATTACTCTCGTGTCTTTTTGGCTAGTCGGGCTACCAGTCGGATATGTATTAGCTGCCACTAACTGGATCATCGAGCCCATCGGCCCACACGGCTACTGGGTGGGCTTTATCTCTGGCTTAACAACAGCGGCAGTGCTACTCAGTTTCCGCTTGGTTTATAACTATAAACAAAGTGCAAAATTAAAATTGGTAGCAGCCAATATAAACTAAATAGAGACCCCATAGGGTGTTGATTGGTTTCCTTCAAGTGGGTGTCTCTAAACAATTAGAGGCTACTCGCCTGTTGTGAGTAGCCAAACACGACCAAAATGTTTGTAGTAGCCAGCATTTCGCCCCGCTTGAACACCTAACCCATGGTACAAGTCGAGATGATTTTTCTTAACCGCGCCACCTGTGTCTAACACCATTAATAATTTCAGCACATGGTGCCCCGTCCAAACGCCTTTTGCATCCAGCTGCGGCACTTCGGCGAGTATCACGCTGCCCATAGGTAAATACGCTCTATCGGCTGCGACTGCGGCCCCACCTTGCAAAGGAATACCGGCCGAGCCAATAACATCCAACTCTTTATTCGCTTTGAAGAAAACAAATGACAGATTTTGCTCAAGCAACTCTCGCAACGTGGCCTCATCTTGCTTTTCCGCCCAGCTTTTAATTGCCTCTAGGGACATATCTTCTCTGGCGACTTCACCTCGCTCAATAAGTACCTTGCCGATACTTGTATAACCATGGCCATTTTTCCCTGCATAAGCAAAGTATTGTTTGTCACCACCATCTTCAAAATAGACAAAACCACTGCCCTGCACTTCTAACATAAAGTTATTCAACAGAGACTTACTATAGCCAATTTCTAATCCTTGGTTAGCCAAGGCACCAGCATAAATTTGAGCGCGACTAGGGCAACGACCTTGACACTTTGGCATGCCATAAAGGGGGTATTTATAAACAGCATCCGCTTGATGGCGAATTTTCATCACCGGGGAATAGTAGCCGGTAAATAACACGTTTCCTTGTCCATCAGCCCCGCCCATTTGCGCAGCTTTAATGCCAAACAGGTTAAGACTGGCGGGATCTCCATTTTGTTCGGCCCAGTTTTCAACCTGTTGATATAATCCATTCTGGCGCTTAACAAGGTTAGGCGATTTTTCTTTCACCTTATTCATTTGCAATGTAAACAGACTGTAATCACGAGGTTTATCTGAGATCACCAGAGGCACAGGATTTAGCACTTCGGTAAATTGTTGGTTTGAGGCTTGTTTACCAAAATTTGTTTTGGGATCAACAATATCCAGAGGCTTTGGCGCCGTCGCACAAGCGCTTAGCAGTAAAATAGGGGCCGAGATAGAAACGAGTAGTTTACGCAACACAATGACTCAATTGAAAATTTTGCCTAGATTGTCAAAGTTCCGATTCAGACACAAGTGCTATCGACTTAAATTGTTCTATATTTACCCCATTTAGTTAAGATAGGTTTTATTCACGTTTATTAGTGATAAATTTAAAATTAACCATGCGATAAATATGATAATTTTACATTTTCGCCAGTCATTTATACTAGAATTAACAAAATTACAGTCTGATAATCGATGGGCATGCTGAATATAGTTCTTTTTTTTACCGCATTTTTAATCTCATTTTACTCTTTCGCGGCAAGCATCAATGACGCCAAAATTTTAGTTGTGCCAAAAGGCGTAAACATGACGTTTTGGCAGTCAGTGCAAGCGGGTGCCATTGCAGCAAGTAAAGAAAAAAGTCAAAAAGTCATTTGGCGCGGCCCATATAATGAAACTGACATAGAAGCACAAATATCAATTGTCAGAAACTATCTTGACTCAAACATTGAAGTGCTGATTATAGCGCCGATAGATGCCCACTTATTGGTTCCTTTCGTATTACAATACCAACGCAAGGGTAAGAAAGTGATAGTATTTGATTCAGCCTTAATTGGGCCTGATACTGCCAGTTTTGTCGCTACCGATAATTTTGCCGCTGGCACGCAGCTTGTAGAGACATTACACCCCCATTTTCCTGACAAAGCAGAAGTATTAATAGTGCAAAATGACGCTGGACATGCATCAACGGAAGATCGAGTGGCAGGATTTGTTGCATACCTGAAAAAAAATGGTGTGAATAAACTTCACTTTATCGAAGGCGGAGTAACCAAAGGCAGTGCCTTGCATGCTACCCGTCTAGCTTTAGCCGAGAACGAGAATATCAATGTCATTTTGACCCCCAATGAAACAACCACTGAAGGTGCGGCACTGGCCATTAAAAAACTAAAACGTAACAACGTTTTGATGGGCGGGTTTGACATCAATTCGGTGATCTACAGTCACCTGCAACATGGAGTGATCCATAGTCTGGTGTTACAAGACCCATACAAAATGGGCTACACAGCCGTTGAACAAGGGGTCAAATTGCTAGCAAACGAAACGCCTAGTAAAGAAATATTAATGCCCATCGTTATCATCAATCGACAATCGCTAACCGAAATAGGCAACTATGAATTTATTCGACAGTTTCTTGTTGAGCCAAGCCCGGCTCATTAACTAAGCCGAAACGTTGATAGCAGAGAAATTAAAATTTAATCTCTCTACGGCCTGTTTGTTGGTCTACCTGTGCTGGTTTATGTTCCGCCTTTGACTTACGTTTTGCCGATTTACCTTTAGTATTGTTCCGCCCTGTATTCGCGGTTGATTTACTCGGTTTTGCCGACAAAGGCTCAGATTGCGTATCTGAGGGACGATCTAGGCTTTCGACATTAGGTGATTTTTTCGCGCCTACTTCCGAGACAGGCTCATCACACAGAACCAGATAAAACTCGCCATTAAATTGGATCACATCGCCGTCATAAACCTTGCAACGTTTACGTGTTTCAACATCCCCATTAACAGCCACATAGCCTTCTGTGATGGCCATTTTAGCTTCACCACCACCACTTACCGCATTGGCTATTTTTAGCACTTTATACAGTTCAATGGGCTGACAGGATACTTCAACACCTAGGGCTTCTATTTCGTACTCTTCTTCAGACACGTTGGTTTACTTATCTTAGTTAGCAAAAACCTAGTGTAACTGAAAATGGGCTGTCTTCGCTAGATTTACAGTTATACCCAAGTTAGCCAAGATGCATGTTCAGCGAGAACCTTGTATCCACTCGTATTAGCCTTAAGCAACACTCTGGTTAGTAATTTAACACCGACTCGGCAACATCTAGAGTGTGAAGCCAACGTTCAGTAATCATTTGTCAGCGAGATATTGCTTAACTTTTTGACAAAGTAACGAAATTTCAGCGACCTCTGGACCATTAGTTTTATTCTCGCAATGGTGTATAACAAATGTTGCGGTGCGTAATACATCACGCCAACGTGGCTGTTTCGGCAAAGTTTGTAACAATAAATATTTGTCTAAGGTGCGCGTTTGCGCTGACGACCGATCAAGATAAACACTCCAGATACGACTTTCCTCGGCTAAATTCACTTTACTTTTAGCAGTGCAATCTTGCCATAATGCCAAAGAATGATTCATTATTTGCACTAAGGTGGAACGGTATTCTAATTCCGCAAGTTGTTCATCACCTTGTTGAATAGTCGGCTGTAATTGAGCATTTTGTGTTTGATGTAAAACAATACTGATATCACCAAGATCAGCTTCTTTATTACTCATTACTCTAGATATAAAAGCCTGCGAGCGAATTTTTTTATTGTTGGCACTTGCTATATCAAGCTGCACTTCAAAACGCATGTGCTTTTTTAGCCCCTTCGCAATGGCTTCAAGATCAGTTTGACTGATTAACGCCCTAACATCGCTACCTATCATTTGATTAGCAGAATAGCCCAGTAACCGCTGTGCAGCCTGATTAAAAAAGACAATCTGGTTGAATGGATTAACACTTAAGATTGCGTCTTCAACGGTTTCCAGCATTTGGGTCATCCGCGCTTGGCTGGTTTGCAGTGCTTGTTCAGTTTCAATCCTTCTGGCCACTTCTCGTTTGAGCATTTTGTTTTCTTGCGAAAATTGGCTTGCCTGCTTAACCTCTAATAAATTATGAACACGGGCCAATAGTTCGTCTTGCATAAACGGCTTCATCAGATAATCATTCGCGCCAGAATGGAAACCCGTCATAATATCTTTTACCCGTGTTTTAGCGGTTAGCATTAAAATGGGTAAGCTGGCCATATCTCTACTTTTACGTATTTCACTGGCCACAGTAAAACCGCTAATATGCGGAAGCATCACATCCAGAATAACTAAGTCCACTTCTTGCTGCTGAATAAAATCAATAGCTTGTTGACCGTCACTTAACAATTTACATTCATAGCCAGCAAAACTGAGGTGATTCTTTAATACCTGCAAGTTCATCCATTCGTCGTCAACCACTAAAATACGCTTACCGGGTTGGGTAAATTCATCATCTTGCTCTAAGGTCGTTTGCTCGCTGTTGACCATTAAGTTGGCGTTATAAACAACGCTTGTTGCTGCCATCGGCATCACAGGATCACAATAGCTAAGACTGAAACTGAAACAGCTCCCTTTATCTATCTCGCTGTTGAGCCAAAGCTTACCTTGCATCAACTCAATCAGCTGTTTCGAAATCGCCAACCCTAAACCACTGCCGCCTTGGGTACGGGTGAGGCTGCCATCAACTTGTTTAAAAGGCTCAAATATTTGACTTTGATCTTGCTTGGCAATTCCCATCCCAGTATCTTCAACGGATATGATCACCTGCTGCTGTTGTCGCCTAACGCTAACGGTAATAGCGCCTTCATCAGTATATTTGATTGCGTTAGTCACTAGGTTAAATAAAACTTGCTCAAGGCGAATAGGATCCGCTTCAACAAATAATATATCCTCAGGTAAACGCCCCAATAGTTTTAACGGCTTACCTGAAACCAAATGTTGCGACAACGCAAGAACACCATTTACGGTTGCGTTTACTTGCACTGCTGTCATGTTTACCCGTAAGCGGTTGTTCTTTACTTTATGAAAATCAAGTAAGTCGTCAACTAGATGTGCAAGCCGTCTAGCGCCATTTAAAGCCAAGGTAAGTTGCTGATGTTGCTGCTCGGAACAAGGCCCAGCAACCCCATTGAGCACCGATTCCGTGATCCCAATCACCCCCGTCAAAGGAGTTCGTAGTTCGTGAGAGGTATTAGTTAGGAATTCATCTTTAATTTTATCGGCTTGAATCAACGCAATATTTTGCTCATTGATTACCGCTACCTTTTCTTCTAACTGTAAATTGGTGTCATTAATAACATTAATCTGATTAGCAATAGCTTGCTGCATCTCGTCAAATCGACTAGCTAAACGGCCTATTTCATCGGTACGACCGCGACCAAGAATATGCCGGTCCCACTCCCCTTGCGTTACCGCTTCAGTCGCTCGCATCAATGAGTTCAAAGGTCGCGTCAATGAACGGGATAAGACATAAACAATTGCGATAATAATGGCAATTGATATACAGCCAATAAATACAATCAAATTACGAAAGCGGACACTGGTTGCTTGGATCTCACTATTGGCTTGTTCAGCAATGATCACCCAGTCATAGCCCATTAAATTCAAATTTGTAAAAGCAGCTAAAGTCGGCTTTCCTTCATAGTTATGAGTGGCTAAAGTACCTGTTGCTGAGCGTTTAGCTTGGTGTAACACTTCCAACCACATGGGTGTTTCACTCTGGTAAATAGCCATTAAATTTAATGCTGGGTCTTGCGATAATAAATCCGAAATGGGGTAACCCGCTTCATTAACCGTATAAGTTTCACCGGTTTCCCCTAGTCCTTGCCGACTCGCCATTATTTTATTCAAAGGCGAAGTGGGTAATACATATGCGATATAACCGGTAATACGTCCGTGATTATTTATAGGAATCAGTAAATAACTCACAATTTCTTGGTTGACTGGATCAAGAGAATAATCCTGAAACACCACTGGCTTAGTGGTTGTCACATCCGACTCTTTAGCCAGCCTTTCATCTAGCTTGCTAAAGGCCTTACCTAGAGGCGAATTACGGTGTCCTTGATCCCCTAGATTAGCGGTAAAATAGCCTGCTTTACGGGTGCTGTATACCACTTGCCCTTTTAGGTCGATGAGGATGATGTCAATAAAATCCGATACCGCTAAATATTCTTCAAAGCCTTCATGGAAACGATCATGAACATGCGCATAGCTGCCTACAGTCATGCCTAATTTAGAGGGAAGATCTTTAAAATCACCTTGCTTATTAAAAGTATCTTTCAGTAAGACAGCAGAGCGTTGTGCATCATCTGAAATAAGGTTAAAAGCATAAGAAAAACCATAAAACCGACTCATGGCATAACGCACAAAATCGGTATTACTGTAATGTAAAGCTTGCTGACGTAATCCCAACATATGCTGGTTTAAGGTGTTCTCCTTATTGAGGGCAATGGAATATAAAGTATCAGCTACTTGCTTTTCGTTGTTGTTCACAAATGAAACATGGAATATCACCGCGATCAGAGCCATTGGCGTGATTGAAAGCAGTAGAAATGCCATTCCTAATTTTGCCCGAAAGCTCATGTTTTTTATTTGTTTTAACAACGCCAGTGCTCTCCTGTGATTAGATGCTTAATCATTTCATTGATAGTGTCATTAGTTAAAGGGGGCGATAAAGCAATAATGTATTTGTCACTAGCGAAGCATGATCCAGATCTCAGCTCATCAGTTTTTGAGCCATCATCTAAGCGACTGTATTAAATTGATATTCACTTATTATTTAGAATTTCTTGCGTAATTTACCCTTTTTTAGGATTCAAGGTCATTCATTGTGTGATCTTGTTCGTGCTTTTATCACCCTAGCAATATGAATTAAAAACCTTTTTAAACAATAGGTTAATATCCGTATTTTACGTTATTGATGCTGTGTTGACGACTTTTCACATTGTTGTAACAAAATGTGAATGCTTGAATAGCGCTATCCAAATGCAACTGAGTCTATACCCAATCAACCTGGAGAGGCTCGATTTCAGCAAGATTTAACACGCATTTAGGCAAGGCATTGATTGCAGGTAATGGCTTTCCCATTATCAAAATCAATCACACAGCATAAGCGCCTGTAAAACTTGCCCTTTGGGAGCGCCACCTCGTTTCCACTACGTTGTTACGCTAATTTAAAAGGTGCCTACATTCCTGCATTAGCGTGCCTAGTATTGAAAACACGGTGGCGCTCTGAAACATGCATCTTCAAGTTGATTGGGTATAAGTGGTATCAGGGTGTATTGGTCAAGAAGATAAAGTGAAACTTACATCTTCAACCAGTAATTAATGAGACTATTTCAAGGAAGCTTACAAAATGAATAAATTGATGTTAAGTGCAACCATCAGTGCAATTTTAGCTGGCTCTCTCAGTATTTCTGCTACAGCTGCCGAACAAGACGATAAGGCGGTGCTCAATATCGCCCCCGTTCAAGTTACCTCTTGGGTACGAAACTTTAACCCTTACAATCAAACCACTATCTTACCCACCACTAACGAATATATTTATGAGCCTTTGGCTATTTATAATCCCATGCAAGGTGGAAAAATTCATTACCGGTTAGCCGAGAAGATTGAATTTGCCGATGATGCAAAATCGGTAGTGTTTACCTTACGTAAAGGCGTTAAATGGTCAGACGGGCAAGACTTTGATGCTAATGATGTCAAATTCAGCTTTGACATGGTTAAAGCAAATCCTGCGCTTGATACTCGAGCCATTTGGCAACGCATTAGCGCCGTTGAAGTGATTGATGAGCAACATGTCAAGTTCAGTTTCCCTGAGCCGGACAGTGGTGCGGCAATTGAAATCGTTCGTGTACCTGTGGTGGCTGAACATATTTGGCGTGAAGTTAAAGATCCAATTACTTTCACCAATGAAAACCCCGTTGGCACGGGGCCATTAACCGAAATTGAACGTTTCACTACTCGAGTTTATGTTCAATGCCGTAATCCGCACTATTGGGACAATTCAACCCTGCAAGTTGACTGCGTGCGATTGCCACAACTAGCGAATAATGATCAAGTACTAGCTGCTGCGCAAAAGGGTGAGTTAGACTGGTTTGGCTCATTTTTACCTGATATAGACAAAACCTATGTTTCTAAAGATGCTAGTAACCATAAATATTGGTTCCCAGCTGATTCGATGGTTGCCTTTAACTTAAACTTAGAAAGTAAAAACCCAGGTAACAAAAAAGCATTTAATGATGTCAACTTCCGCCGTGCGGTATCCATGTCGATGGATCGAAACAGCATGGTGAATATCGCTGGTTACGGATACCCAACCCTTAATGAATACCCATCTGGCCTTGGCGCTGGCTATCACTCTTGGAATAATGATGAAGTTGATAAGAAGTTTGGCCAGTATTCTCGCTATGATATGAAAGCCGCTAAGAAACTGTTAAAACAAGCAGGATACGAAGATAAAGACGGCGACGGCTATGTTGATAACCCAGATGGCTCTGCCATTGCCTTCTCTATCATAGTGCCTAATGGCTGGACAGATTGGGTTAATACCGTGCAGATTGCCGTTGACGGACTGCAAGAAATGGGCATTAATGCCAAAGTCGCAACGCCAGAGGCAGCGTCTTGGACTTCTGCGCTAATTGATGGCTCATATGACGCAGCCATTAACGCCTATTTTTCTGGTGTTACGCCCCACTTAATGTATAACACCGCTTTCCATAGCTCTCAGTTAGATAAAACCCGAATGAGCTCTACACGGTTTACCAACCCTGAGTTAGATGTCTTACTGGATAAATTCTACACCACGACAGACAAAGCCGCACAACAGCAGACAATGGACCAAATACAGATGATAGTGGCAGAAAATATGCCATTCATCCCTGTATTTAACAACCCAAGCTGGTACCAATATAACACCGAGCGCTTTGAGGGGTTCTTTAACGCTGATAACCCAGTGGCAAAACCTCAGCCACATCCTGGCACTCCTGAGCGTCTGTTGCACTTGTTGAGCCTTAAACCTAAATCTTAAGCTCGGTGATATCTAATCACTTTAAAAGCCTTTAGCAAGCCGTTGTCAAATTAAGTAGTATTGGCAACGCCCCCCTTGCGCCAACTTCGTTAGACCATATTAAGGAGTCTGATATGGACTTTGTATTACGTCGTCTGGGGTTTTACCTCATTGCATTTTTCTTTGCGGCGACTTTTAACTTCTTTTTGCCTCGGCTAATGCCAGGTGATCCCATAACAGTGATGTTTTCATCACAAGGAAATCCACTCCCCGTAGAAAGCATTGCGGCACTAAAAGAAACCTTCGGTTTTGTCGATGGTCCCCTTTATGAGCAATATTTTATTTACTTAAAAAGTGTCGTGACATGGGACTTGGGTAGTTCAGTTAAATACTTTCCACAAACCGTTAATGAAGTGCTAGGACGCTCCATGGTGTGGACCCTATTTTTAGTTGGCACATCTACCCTGATTAGTTTTTTCATCGGATCCATATCAGGCATCATTGCAGCATGGAATCGAGGCGGTTGGCTCGACAGTATCCTTTCACCACTGTCCTTAGTGCTACAGTCTATTCCAGCAGTGGTCTTAGCGTTACTGTTCATGTTTGTGTTTGGTGTCGCCCTCAACTGGCTACCCTATTCCTATGCCTATGATATTGAGCTCGACCCCGCTTTTAGTTGGGAATACATTTCCAGTGTTATTAGCCATGCAACCATGCCGATCATTTCATTGGTTATTGTGCAAATCGGTGGCTACTTACTCACTATTCGCAATAACTTAATTAACTTATTGGGTGAAGATTACATCGTAATGGGCAGAGCCAAAGGTTTGAGCGAAACCCGCGTGATGTTTAACTACGGCGCTCGTAATGCACTTTTACCTTCCATTACCGCCTTTGCGATGACAGTGGGCGTCGTACTGGGGGGCTCACTCATTACTGAAGTGGTGTTTAACTATCCTGGCTTAGGCAATACCTTGTTTGAAGCTATCGTCTCCCGTGATTATCCCGTGATCCAAGGCCAGTTATTAATCATGACACTGGCGATGCTATCAGCGAATTTTGTCGCCGACATGGCTTATGTTTATCTTGACCCAAGATTGCGCCGTGATTAATCAGCGAAACGTCTAAATAGAAAGGAACGATTATGTCTGGATTTTTAAAGATGCTTGGACGCAATAAAAAAGTCAGCTTCGGCTTATTCATTGTGATCACATATTTGCTGATTGCTTTATCAGCCCCTTTACTCACTTCCCATGAACCCAACAAGCGCGTCGCTCGACCGCATCAAGCGCCTAATGCTGAGAATGTCATGGGCACGACTCGAATGGGTCGTGATGTCTACCATTTATTCATTCATGGAACTGCAACATCCCTCGCCGTTGGTTTTGGTGCCGGCTTGATTATTGTGATTATTGGTACTGCTCTAGGCGTCTCTGCCGGCTACTTTGGCGGCAAGTATGATGAAGTAGTGAGTTTATTGACCAATGTCGCCTTAGTGGTGCCGCAGCTGCCCCTGTTACTGGTGTTGGCAGCCTTTATTGGCGAAGCCAGTCCCATGACCATCGCGATTATTATTGGTTTTACCAGTTGGGCCTGGGGAGCAAGGGTCACCCGTTCGCAAACCTTAACCTTGCGCAATAAAGAGTTTATTCAAGCCAGTGAGTTAGCTTGTGAACCTTCATGGCGTATTATTTTTGTCGAGATTTTACCAAATTTAAGCTCAATCATTGGCTTAAATTTCTTAGGTTCAATTATTTACACCATCATCACAGAAGCCACTTTAGAGTTCTTAGGCTTAGGCGATCCCCTCGCGGTAAGTTGGGGCACCATGTTGTTTAATGCGCAAAACGCGTCAGCGATGACTGTCGGTGCGTGGTGGGAAGTATTAGTACCATGTGTCGCAATTGCCATACTTGGTATGGGCTTAGCGCTACTCAACTTTGGTATAGATGAAATTGCTAACCCAAGGTTACGAACCTTTAGTGGCATAAAGCGTTTTAATAAACGCGTCAAGCAACTAAAAGCAGCCAGCTTAAATACACCTAACAATGCTAAGCAATCTACTAATGGGGTGATTTATGACAACTAGTCAAAGCCTATCTCAAGCAACTGAACAGCCGACACTAGTAATTAAAAACTTATGTGTTGACTACTTATTGGATGAGAGTGAATTCCGGGCAGTGGACAATGTTAGCTTTAACATTAATAAGGGTGAAATCTTTGGTTTAGCCGGTGAAAGTGGTTGTGGCAAAAGTACCATCGCCTTCGCCATTAGTCAGTTACTGCGCCCACCCGCATATATCTCAGGTGGAGAGATATTACTCAATGGCGATAACACCTTAACCATGGATAAAAAAACCATTGCCAAAACACGCTGGTCAAAAGTCAGCATGGTATTTCAAAGTGCCATGAACAGCTTGAATCCAGTATTAACCATCGAAGAACAATTTCGTGACATGTTCTATCGCCATAAAGGCTATGACGAGACTGAGTCGGCAAAGCGGGCGGGACAATTGTTGGAGCTGGTTGGGATAAACCCGAACCGTTTGAAGGACTATCCCCATCAATTTTCTGGCGGCATGCGACAGCGAATAGTGATCGCAATTGGGCTCGCCCTTAATCCTGATTTATTGATCATGGATGAGCCCACCACTGCCCTTGATGTTGTTGTCCAACGCGAGATCCTGTTACAAATTCATGCGTTGAGAAAAGAGTTTGGCTTTTCAGTATTGTTTATTACTCACGATCTTAGCTTAATGACGCAACTGTGCGATCGCATCGGCGTCATGTTAAAGGGAGAACTGGTTGAAGTTGGCAAGGCCAAGGATATTTTGCACCGACCACAGCATCCTTACACACAAAAACTTTGGCAATCTATTCCTGCCGCTTTTGAGCAAAACATCGCCGAGCAACGCGCAACAAACACTAGGGAGGTATTCGCATGACCTTATTAAACCCACCATCAAGTGATATTTTAGTCACAGTTAAGAACATGACTAAAACCTTTAACACGGGAAAAGGCTTGCATAAAAGGCAGGTTCACGCGCTACGTAATGTTAGCTTTGAACTGAAAAAAGGCCGAGCACTAGCATTGGTAGGTGAAAGTGGATCTGGTAAAAGTACTGTGGCACGTCTACTGACTCGCATGCACCTTCATAACAGCGGCGAGGTGTTGTACCGAGGCCAAGATATTAATGAATTTAATACTCATCGAGAGCTAGCCCAGTACCGAAAGAACATCCAAATGATCTTTCAAGACCCTTATGGCTCACTTAACCCTGCCCATACTATTTATCACCACCTAGCGCGCCCTTTATTTACCCATGGCCACGTGAAGACTAAAATTCAAGCAATTGAAAAAGTTAATGATTTACTGCGTTTGGTTGAACTAGATCCCGAAGCCACCGCCAGTAAATATCCTCATCAACTATCAGGCGGGCAACGCCAGCGTGTTTCTATTGCCCGTACCGTTGCAATTGGCGCTGAAATTATTTTAGCCGATGAACCAACCAGTATGCTCGATGTGTCCATTCGTTTGGATATCTTAAAGCTCTTGAATAAGATGAAAAATGAGCAAGACATGACGTTTCTATACATCACGCACGACATAGCAACAGCAAGGTACTTTGCCGAAGACATCGCAATTATGTATCAAGGACAGATTGTCGAATGGGGCAATACGAGCAGTGTTATTGACAATCCACAACACCCCTACACACAGTTGTTGCTTTCTGCGGTGCCCAACCCACACATTAGTTTTACTGAAGCGGCTATCGAAGGCAGTGAATTACTTGAACAAGCCAATACTATTAGGGAAAAGAGTATGGCGCCAATTGTAGAGACAGTTGAATACAACAGTCAGCATTTTTACGCGCAACACGATTAACTAATTAACCCGAGTTTTGGATAAGCGAAACTGAGGTTAATTAAACTCAAAAAAAAACCGATACAGCCAAGCTGTATCGGTTTTTTTGTCAGTCTTGAACTGTTAATTCATCACAGTATCGCTAATCACAGGCTCAAGTGATAAGACATGTAATAAACGCTCAGGTATATCAGGGTGGATAACCGGAATACCACCTGGGTTCTCTTCGTTAAACCAGCCTTTGAAATTCACATCGTCATATTGATAGTTAAAATTTGAACTAATCACTGGGACAGTAATTTGCTGTGAGCCAATACGCTCTTCAATTCGATGCATAATGTTTAAGCGAACTTCTTCATCATTGGTACGGTTAAAACCATCAATCAGTTTATCTAGCATTGCGTCGGCATAGTGGTGACCAGCAAATCGGTTTTTATCAAATTGTGAAGAATGGAAGCCTGAATGATAATACAAATGAGGTGTCGCACCGGCAAAATAGTTAGTAAATTGCGCGTCATAATTACCTGATTTGACTTGGTCAACTAACTGACCAAACTCTGGTGTGGCGATCATGGCGTTAATACCTAACGCCTTTAAACCTTCTATGGCAATTTCAACGGTTTTAATATGATCTGACCAGCCATTAGGTACCAAAATCTCAAAACTAAATTGGCTACCATCTGGGTTATCTAACCAACCATCGTTATCAATATCTTTAAAGCCGACATCCCGTAATAATTTAGCGGCATAAGCTTTGTTGTAGGTATTGAACTTGCCATACTTCTGCCTGACTAAGGGATCTGACCAGCTTTTAAATTGATCGCCAAGACCACTTGGATAATTATTCTCAACCCAATAACCCGAGCCAGCTTCTTCCACCATACGTTTTCTATCCATCGCCATTGAAAACGCACGGCGGAAGCTCAAATTATTGAACGCTTTTCGGTTATTCTCATTAGGTGATTTGAAATTCATCACAAATGATGCAGAGCCAGCCGCGGGGAACCAATAACGAGTACTTGAATTCTTACTAAGTAATACTTCTTCAATATTAGGGATAAAGGAAGATGTCCAGTCTAAGCGCCCTTTAATAGCTGCGGCTAACAGTTCTTCGTTGCTAGTGATGATTGGACTTTGTAAGCAATCAATTTTCAACTTTTCATTCTGATAGTAATGTGGGTTACGGCATTGAATATAAACTTGCCATGAAAACATCGGTACCTGAGTAAATGGACCTGTGCCTACGGGATTAGGGTTAGTGAAGTTAGGAATATCCTTAACCATAGAAAAAATGTGCTTAGGTACGATTGGCGCCCTTACAATACGTGTTGCGATCCCCGTATCGACTTTATTGAGCTGAATACTCACAGTGTAAGCGTTTTCTTTAACTATGTTATCGATATCATCGGCCAAGCCTCTTACGTCAAGAGCCCCTCCTCTAGCGGCTAAGCGCAAAGAATAGACAACATCGTCCGCAGTAAAGGCAGTGCCATCCGACCATTTCACGTCTTTTCTTAAGTCAAATGTCAGGGTTTTCAGATCGCTAGAAAAACGATGGTCGATGGCAAGGCGATAAACAGGTTTCCCACCTTGAAGTTCATTAAAAACAATCAAAGGTTCGTAAATAAACTGCATCGTCGTGGGCAAGCGATGAGCTGAGTTGAAGGGGTTAAAATTACGCTCCCAGCTTTGTCTAAATTCAGAAACGATAGTCAGAGAAACATTTTTAGCGGCTGCAATGGTTGGGGTCATTGCCATCGCAAGCCCAAACCCTAGCGCACACCCTATACGAGATGCAATTTTAAGCATTAATTGTCCTTGTAAACACGAGTAATAAACTAATCAGCCATCTTAAGTTAGTGACAGCAATCACATTTGCTGTTTAAATGACATTTTTATCTTATTCATTTTATCTACAGAAAAGTAAATGTAAATCAATAACTTTCAGGTAGAGCTCACAAAAAAGCGTTCTGCCGATGCTCGGCAACATTTGTTAACAAAGTGTTATCAGTAAAAAAACCTAATTCCCCAACATTAGCCATTGATTTATTGAACGTTTCTATCTATTCATTTCACCTATCAGCAATAACTGCCACCGTCCCTCGATGCTACTTTTACCTTCTTAGTAGTATAAAACACACAGTTTTTTAGCCGCTTAAATTGGCCTATTTCTTATACAAGAACTAAGCTAAACACTGAAATAACAGTCAAAAGTCGTTCATTTATCACACAATAATGGATTTCTACGACTAATGTTCATGTTTTAAAATTGTTGCCAATTTGTTAAATATAATAATGTGCGTAACAGCCTGTATTTTAAGTTCCATGGCGTTATTGATAACAATACCCCGACTTGAAAGGAATAGATAATGAATAGAACCAAAATTGCCCTATCACTCACTGCCGCATTGGCATTTATCCCAATGGTTTCGTCTGCTGGCACGTTAGAGAACGTGATCAAGAAAGGCGAGCTAAACTGCGGCGTGTCTACTGGTATCCCCGGTTTCTCTGCCACCAACTCTAAAGGGGTGTGGGAAGGCATTGACGTTGATTTTTGTAAAGCCATTGCAAGTGCAGTGTTAGGCAATGCGGATAAAGTTAAATACATTCCCCTTACTGCCAAAGAACGATTTACTGCATTACAAAGCGGTGAAATTGATGTGTTAGTCCGCTCATCAACTTGGACATCAAGTCGTGATACCTCCCTTGGCCTTAATTTCGCTGGGGTCAACTACTATGACGGCCAAGGCTTTTTGATCAACAAAAAACTGGGTATTTCGTCAGCCAAAGAGCTTGATGGCGCAACCTTCTGTATACAAGCGGGCACGACCACTGAATTGAACTTAACGGATTATTTCAAATCTCAAAAAATGGAATACAAAGCGGTCACTTATGACACCTCAGGCCAAACCATTGACGGCTTTAAGAAAGGCCGTTGCGATGCCGTCACCTCAGACGCTTCCCAGCTTTATGGTTTAAGACTAAAAATGGACGATCCAAACTCAGTGATGGTACTGCCAGAGATTATTTCTAAAGAGCCCCTAGGGCCAGTCGTTCGTCAAGGGGATGATGATTGGTTTAATATTGTGCGTTGGACTCTATTTGCCGCGTTAGAAGCCGAAGAGCTAGGTATTACAACCGCGAATGTTGATGCACAAATGAAATCAGATAACCCAAGTGTTAAGCGTTTACTGGGTACCTCTGGTGACGCAGGAGCAAGCTTAGGCCTTGATGCTAAATGGGCTTATACCATGATTAAACAAGTGGGCAATTATGGTGAAATGTTTGATCGCAATGTCGGCAAAGACTCGCCGCTAAACATTGACCGTGGTTTAAATAAACTGTGGAATCAAGGTGGCTTAATGTACCCAATGCCAATTAGATAACCCACCGCAATAAGAAGTATCGGGGGGCTTGCCCCCCTTAGATAGGGAATGGATATGAGTAATCCCCCAAGTGCCCCCACAAACTCAGTGAGTTTTTTTAACAACCCAAAAAACCGTGCAATCATTTTCCAAGTTTTTGCGCTTGGATTAGTGGTTTTTTTAGCTTATTACTTTGCTAATAACATGTTTGCCAACATTGAAGCGCGTGGCATCGAGACCGGCTTTTCATTTTTAGACCAAGTAGCTGGCTTCGGTATTAGTCAAACCTTAGTTGAATATGATGATGGCTCATCTACCTACTCACGCGTTTTTCTCGTCGGTATATTAAATACCTTACTTGTCTCAGGCATCGCCATATTTTTTACAACCATTCTCGGTTTGCTGATCGGGATAGGCCGCTTATCAAGTAATTTTTTGATTGCTAAGTTATCGATGGTTTATGTAGAAACCTTCCGTAACATACCCATCTTATTACAAATACTATTTTGGTATAACGTTGTACTGGCGGCACTGCCAAGCCCACGACAAAGTTTATCTTACTTCGGCGAGTACTTTTTAAATAACCGCGGTTTTCTTATGCCAAAACCTATTTTGGAAGATAACAGCGGATATATATTAGCAGCCTTCATCATTGCCTGTATCGGCGTCTATTTCCTAGCAAGGTGGGCCATTAAGCGCCATGATGACACAGGTGAAGAGTTTCCTATTTTTAGCGTTGGCGGTGCAATTATTATTTTGGCTCCAGTGTTAGTGTATTTCATTGCTGGCCAGCCTATTTCAAGTGAAGTCCCCGAATTAAAAGGATTCAACTTTAAAGGTGGTTGGGTCATTATTCCTGAGTTACTGGCGCTGGCTTTTGCCTTGAGTATTTACACTGCTACCTACATTGCCGAAGCCGTTAGAGCGGGCATCGAGTCGGTTCCGAAAGGGCAAAAAGAAGCCGCCAATTCTCTTGGCTTGAAAGAACATGTCATTTTGAGAAAGGTCATTTTACCGCAAGCACTTCGGGTGATCATTCCGCCCGTAATCAACCAATATTTAAATTTGGTAAAAAACTCTTCACTTGCCACCGCCATTGGCTACCCAGAAATTGTGACCCTATTTTCAGGAACCACCTTAAACCAAGTGGGCCAAGCGATAGAGATCATCTTAATGACCATGGCGGTATATCTCCTTTTTAGCATCGTCATTTCGCTATTGCTGAACTGGGTAAATGCAAAAATGGAAATTAAGGGGCGATAACATGGCTATTTATGATATTAAAGAGGCGAAGCCCGCGCCGATTAATAACCGAGGCATTATTTTTTGGCTCAGAAAAAACTTGTTTTCTGATATTAAAAATTCATTATTATCAGTATTTTGTATTTACTTCCTCTACCTCACCGTTCCTCCGGCATTAGACTGGCTATTTTTCAGTGCGACTTGGTCTGGCAGCCAAGAAGATATAGTGAATGATGGCGCACGTTGGATTTTCATCATTGAAAAATTTGACCAATTCATTTACGGCTTTTATCCAGAAGCACTACATTGGCGACCACTATTTGTTGCTGCGCTAACAGTGGCATTTATTGCCAGTGTTAAGCTTTTGAAAAATATAAAATTAAAAATTATTATTATCTTACTCTACCCGTTTGTATCCATAGTGTTTATTCATGGCGGCTTATTTGGCCTAGAAACCGTTGAGACCAACAAATGGGGTGGCTTAATGCTAACGGTGATTGTTGCGGCAGTTGGGATAATCGCGTCATTCCCAATTGGTATTTTACTTGCCCTTGGCCGCCAATCAGATATGCCTATCGTTAAAACACTGTGTGTGGGTTTTATTGAGTTTGTCCGGGGCGTTCCACTGATCACCATATTATTTATGGCTTCTGTGGTTTTACCTTTGTTTTTTCATGACGGTATTGATTTTGACAAACTACTCAGGGCGTTGATTGGTATTACCTTATTCCAAGCAGCCTATATTGCCGAAGTGGTGCGTGGAGGCTTACAAGCTATTCCTAAGGGGCAGTATGAAGCCAGTGAGTCATTGGGTTTGAGCTACTGGCAAGGAATGATTTTAATCATTTTGCCGCAAGCATTAAAAATCTCGATCCCAAATTTAGTGGGCTCATTCATCTCTTTATTTAAAGATACGACCCTAGTGCTGATCATTGGCTTATTCGACATATTAGCCATGGTGACCCTAACCAATAGTGACTCTAATTGGCTCGGTTATGAAGTTGAAGGTTATGTCTTTGTCACCTTCATCTACTGGGTATTCTGCTTCTCAATGTCTCAATATTCTAAATCTGTCGAAAGACGCTTTAATACAGAACTTAAATAGGTAACGCCATGTCGACAAATGAATTTATGATCAGAATGGAAAATGTTAACAAGTGGTACGGTGATTTTCACGTACTCAAAGATGTTAACCTTAATGTTAAAAAAGGCGAGAAGGTCGTTATCTGTGGCCCTTCGGGATCCGGTAAATCCACCACTATTCGCTGCTTAAACCACTTAGAAAAGTTTCAACAAGGTAAAATTTTTATTGGTGAAACAGAGCTAATTGAAGATGTGAAAATTGTCCGCCATATTCGCTCAAAAGTGGGTATGGTGTTCCAACATTTCAACTTGTTCCCACATTTATCCGTACTTGAAAACCTGGTCATTGCGCCAACTTGGGTACATAAAAAGCCACGTAAGGAAGCCATAGAAACCGCGATGTATTACTTAGACCGAGTGAAAATTTCGGATCAAGCGAATAAGTACCCCAATCAGTTATCTGGTGGTCAGCAGCAGCGCGTGGCAGTGGCTCGTTGTTTATGCTTTAACCCAGAAATAATGTTGTTTGACGAGCCCACCTCAGCATTAGACCCGGAAATGGTGTCGGAAGTATTAGATGTGATGGTAGAGTTAGCCGATGAAGGGATTACGATGATTTGTGTCACCCACGAGATGGGTTTTGCTAAAAAGGTTGCTGACCGAGTCATTTTTATGGACGGTGGACAAATCATTGAAGAAAACGAACCTCATACCTTCTTTGAACAGCCCGAGTCGGATCGATTAAAGCTGTTTCTTGATCAAATTTTATCTCACTAACGCTACTTCGGCTGTGTTCAATGCACAGCCATTTCCAATCCAATAATCAAACTCTCTGGCATTTCATTGCCTGAGGCAGTAATCTAAAAATTTCCACAAATTAGGATTAAGGTTATGAAACTTTATGGCAGCTTCACCTCGCCTTATGTACGCCACTGCCGCATTGTATTAGCGCAAACAGGTCTTGAGTGTGAATTTATTGAAACCGATGCGGTGGCCAGCGCCGAGCTTTCACCTACCAAAAAAGTACCCTTTTTAATTGATGGCAATCTCACCCTAACGGACTCGGTGGTGATCTTAAAGTACCTGAGAGAAAAAGCAGGCCAAACTTTTTTTCCTGACATGATGGATTTTGAGCGCTTTGCGATGGTTAATACGGTAATGGACGCAACCGTGAATATCTTCTTTTTGGAAAAGCAGGATAATATCCAAGTTAGCGACAGTCAGTATTTACAGCGCCAACAAGGACGTGTTGAAAGTGGCTTAGCCTGCCTCAACCAAACCGTAGTAACAAACAAATTGCCCCTATCAGATGGACAGCTACGCCTAGCATGTTTCTTAGATTGGGGAGTATATCGCCAACGGATTAATTTAGCCCCATACCCGGCTCTAGCTGAATTATTAACACTAGCAAACACAGATCCCCTATTTACTGCGACAGCCCCGCCAGAAAATCCTTAATCGATACCCTATCAACTTGAAGGTGCATCTTGAGGTCAAGCATTTCTAGATTGGGTATAGTTTGGCGGCTAACGCCGCCATTTTGCCAGCGTGGTTATACTTTTCTCGGAAATACTTTTACTGCCAAAGTCACAACGGTGTAAACCATGGCACCTGCAATCACGCCAACTAAGCCATTAATTATCATAGGTAGAATAGATGGAAGAACGGGCACATTCACAATCGCGCCCAATACTGGGTCTATTAGATGATGAAACACGCTGATGCTATGTGTAACTATGCCACCACCGACTAAAAACATGGCAATGGTGCCGACAAATGCGAGCACTCTCATTAAATAGGGGGCAAACTTAACTAAAGCGGTGCCAAGCCGATTTAATAGTCGCCCTGATGGGTATTTTGCAGCCCAATAAAGGCCTAAATCATCCATTTTAACGATTGCGGCAACTAACCCGTATACACCAACAGTCATGACAAAAGCAATCAAGCTGACGACCATAGCTTGAGTCATCATGGCTTGATGCTGTACCGTGCCCAAAGCAATAACGATAATTTCGGCGGAGAGAATAAAGTCAGTGCGGATAGCGCCCTTTATCTTTTTTGCTTCAAAAGCCACGATATCTACAGCCGGTTCAACCTCTGCTTCAATTGCTGCTTTAGGCTTGGAATGAAAGACTTTCTCAAAGCCTTCAAAACACAAGAACAAGCCTCCAATTAACAGCATCGGGGTGATCAACCAAGGCGCAATCACACTAATTAAGAGCGCGGCAGGCACTAAGATCAGTTTGTTACGCAAAGAGCCTTTCGCCACCGCCCAGATCACTGGCAACTCTCTGTCGGCATTAACACCCGATACTTGTTGTGCGTTAAGGGCTAAATCATCACCTAATACGCCCGCCGTTTTCTTCGCTGCTACCTTGGTCATTAATGCAACGTCATCTAACACTGCTGCAATATCATCCAATAAGGTTAATAAACTTGCCCCTGCCACTTCGACTCCTTAATTAAACATCAAGCCAATGCAGACTTGCTTTCGGCTTTATCTGGCTATGATATACTGCATTTTCCATTATTGGGACGTATATTATGCCTTTAACAACAAGCTTTACACTTTCAAAACAGTATCTTGAAGAGTGCTTCGATGAGTCACTTCCCTTCAGCAAACATGCTAAACCTCGATACGTATTTATCGTATCGCTATTGTTAAGCGGCCTTTGCCTGCTTATTTTTACCAATCAGCATACCGTTGCAGGAAGTATCTTGCTAGGCTTAGGCGTGCTTGAAACCATTAGCTTTATTTATCGCCGCGCTTGGTGGTTAACAAGACAAATGTGGAGCCGCAGCGCCAATAGCGAAGTCACCATTGTGTTAGATGAGCAAGGGTTCTCCAGTAAAAACCCCTATACTGAGACAACATTATTGTGGCAGGACATCAAAAAACACATAGATACTGAGCGGGGAGTCATTTTAGTCGCAAATAATGGCGGCCAAAGCTACATTTCAAAATCCGTGTTAACCGATGAGATGATCGCCTTGATTAAAGAGCGCTGTTACTAACAATCACCTCAACCTCGCCTACTCAGAGTCTTTTTTAAACTGCCGGTATAGGGCACCATTAAGCTCGATCTCGGTTAAATACAAACGGGTATCGAGCTCAACTTGATGGTAATCTGGCTGCATATGCTGGCATAACTGATAAAATGCCTTGTTATGCTCTTTCTCTTTCAAATGTGCTAACTCATGCACCACTATCATTTTTAACATCGGCTCTGGCGCTTGTTTGAACAGCCCAGCAATTCGAATTTCCTGCTTAGCCTTTAATTTCCCACCCTGCACCCGCGACACGTAACTGTGTGTGCCTAACGCATGCTTTACTAAGTGCAGCTTATTGTCATAAATAATTTTACTTAGCGGCGACGACTTACGAATGTATTGATTTTTAATCTCCTGCACGTATTGGTACAGGGCTTTCTCAGACGAATATATATGTGGCGTAGGGTATTTGCTCAGTAAGTATTGGCCCAGTCGATTTTGTTCAATTAAACGCGACACGGGTTCAACGATATGAGCGGGGTAATGCTGAAGGTATTTAAGTGTTTTATTCATGGTTTTCTAGGCAAAAAATAACCCCAGTTACAAGATAACTGGGGTTAATGATTAGCTAACTAAGTAATATTACTTCTTAGCGGCAGCTGCTTTTTCTTCTTTCACTTTTGCAATAACAATTTCTGACACGCTGTTAGGACAAGGCATGTAGTGTTTGAACTCCATAGAAAAATTACCACGGCCTGAAGTCATGGTACGTAGAGAACCGATGTAACCAAACATTTCTGAAAGAGGTACATCCGCTTTAATACGCACACCAGTAGTACCTGCTTCTTGACCAGCGATCATACCGCGGCGACGGTTAAGGTCACCGATAACATCACCAACGTGCTCTTCTGGAGTAAACACGTCAACAGCCATGATGGGCTCAAGAAGTTGTGCGCCTGCTTTAGGGATAGACTGACGGAATGCGCCACGAGCGGCTAGTTCAAATGCAACAGCAGATGAATCCACGGCGTGAAAACCACCATCGTAAAGTTCGATTTCTACGTCTAGTACTGGGTAGCCAGCCAGAACGCCTGTATTCATCATACCTTCGAAGCCTTTCTCAATTGCTGGGAAGAATTCTTTTGGTACGTTACCACCTACAACTGTTGATTTGAAGACGAAACCAGAGCCTGGCTCACCTGGTTTAATGCGGTAATCAATTTTACCAAACTGACCAGAGCCACCAGATTGTTTCTTATGTGTGTAAGAATCTTCAACAGGTTTAGTAATTGTTTCACGGTAAGAAACTTCAGGTTGGCCTACTACTAAGTCAACACCGTAAGTACGCTTAAGGATATCAACTTTAATATCTAAGTGAAGCTCACCCATACCTCGTAAAATTGTTTCACCAGAATCTTGGTCTGTTTCAACAACAAATGTTGGATCTTCCGCAACCATTTTACCGATAGCAACCCCCATCTTCTCAGTAGAGCCTTTATCTTTAGGCTTAACCGAGATAGAGATTACTGGGTTAGGGAAAACCATTGCTTCTAGGATGATCGGGTTCTTCGGATCACATAAAGTGTGACCAGTTTGAACGTTAGTTTTCATACCAACGATCGCGATGATATCGCCCGCTTGAGCATAAGTTAGCTCTTTACGGTCATCGGCTTGCATTTCAACCATACGGCCAACACGCTCAGTTTTACCTGTTGCAGCGTTCATGATCGTATCACCTTTGCTCAGTGTACCAGAGTAGATACGTACGAACGTTAGGGCACCAAAACGGTCATCCATGATTTTGAATGCTAGCGCTTTGAATGTTTCTTCGGCGGATACGATTGCGTATTCACCAGTAGGCTCACCTTCTTCATCAGTCAGTGGTTGTGGATCAACCTCTGTTGGTGAAGGTAGGTAGTCAACAACTGCATCAAGAACAAGCTGCATGCCTTTGTTTTTGAAAGCAGAACCACAGTAAGTTGGGAAGAAATCCATAGTACGTGTACCTTTACGGATACAACGCTTGATGTCTTCAATAGAAGGCTCTTCACCTTCCATGTAAGCTTCCATTAGGTCGTCGTCTTGCTCAACCGCAGTTTCAACCAGCATTTCACGGTATTCTTCAACTTTATCAATCATGTCCGCAGGAACATCTTGGATTGAGTAGTTTTCTGGAAGACCCGTTTCATCCCAAACGTATGCTTGACGAGTTAATAGGTCAACAACACCTACGAAATCGTCTTCGATGCCGATTGGAAGAACCATAACTAGGGGATTAGCCGCTAGTACTGTCTCAGTTTGCTTAACAACGCGGTAAAAATCAGCACCCATGCGGTCTAATTTGTTTACGAAGATAATACGTGCAACTTCTGAGTCGTTCGCGTAGCGCCAGTTTGTTTCTGATTGTGGCTCAACACCACCAGAACCACAGAATACACCGATACCACCGTCAAGTACTTTAAGAGAACGGTAAACTTCAACGGTGAAGTCAACGTGTCCCGGAGTATCGATTACGTTAAAACGGTGATCCTTCCAGAAACAAGTTACAGCAGCAGACTGGATAGTAATGCCGCGCTCAGCTTCTTGTTCCATGAAGTCCGTAGTAGATTCGCCATCATGTACTTCACCTGTTTTGTGGATAGTACCCGT
This sequence comes from Motilimonas sp. 1_MG-2023, assembly GCF_030547455.1. NCBI lineage: Bacteria > Pseudomonadati > Pseudomonadota > Gammaproteobacteria > Alteromonadales > Motilimonas > Motilimonas sp. 1_MG-2023. The sequence goes on from NZ_JAUOPX010000046.1 coordinate 34,942, forward strand.
TAGCTTAAGAATACGCTCTGTAGTAGTAGTTTTACCCGCATCAACGTGCGCGAAAATACCTATGTTTCTGTATTTTGATAGATCTGCCATTTGTTCACTCTATAAATTTATATTAAATAAATGCGGCCGGAGTATAGCACGACTAAGCACAAGGAAAATACTCTTATCCAAAAAGCTTCATTTTTAATCTAAAAATTACCTCATTTCACTATGGTTTTACGCCTTTCTTTCCCTTTATCACGGCAAGTATCACTGCAAGGGGTTAATTAACAAGCAAAACATCCCCGTTAAATACCTAAATAATGAATTTTATTGATAAAAAATCCAATCCACAGGTCATAACGTAAGCACAATGAGTAATAATTTTGGTAAATAGAATGAATAACGTTGATATTTCTCGCATCATTGAAATGGCATGGGAAGACCGAACCCCGTTTGAGGCGATTCATGGCCTTTATGGTTTAACCGAGCCAGAAACAATCAAGCTTATGCGGCAACAACTAACATCGCGCAGCTTTAAAAACTGGCGCAAAAGAGTCAGCGGCCGCAAAACCAAACACCTTGCCCTGCGCAGTGGTGAAATAGATAGAGGCTACTGTCCAACGCAATATAAGCACTCTCGAGGAAAGTAATCGACTAAAATGCAAAACGCAGCTCATTGAGCTGCGTTTAAGTAAAAGCTTGGCTAGAATTAGCCTTAGCTAAAAAGGGTTTCCCAGAAGCTGGGCTTATTCTTTTTATGATATTCCTTTCTTAAGTCATCAATGTCACGTAAATGTTCTTTCAACTCAGGCAAAGGCTTATCGTCCATCTCAAGGATAATTTTTTCTACCACTGCGGTCACTTTGTTCAGCCCTTCCATTGAAACGTCCTTACGCTCAGGTGGAAAAGAGTATGCTTTAGCCTGCTGAAGCAATTGACTGAAAGAAGTAATATGAGATTTAAACTCATCTTTTGATTCTGTTTTATACGCTTGGCTAATTTCAAACTTCATTTTTTTCATCGTAGCTTCTAAATCAATACTACTGTTTGCCAACGCCAAACCTGATAATAAACAGCTAAATACCACGAGCAATTCATTAAAGCGCTTCATTTTTTTACCCTAATTTTTCTAAACGGAAATAGTGCTAACAACCTAGCGCGTCAGAGTGTAAATCATTCGCCCACTCTATTACAGATTTGATCATCATTAATGAGGGTCTGTTGATCTTTCGTGATTATTTTTACAGCGAACTGCTGGGTATTTATACAAAACAATCGTTATAGGCCGCGCTTTTGTGGTACAGATAGCTACACGAAAAGGCGATAACGTAGTAGAAATACCCAACAAACGCTGTCCTACGGATTCGGCTAAAAGCTTATCTATCGACAATAATCGCGCTGAACGCGCAATTAAACCGCTGGTCATTGGGAGAAAGAACTGGCTCTTCTCGACCAACCCTAACGGGGCTGAAGCGAGTGCTATGCTATACAGTATCGTCGAAACTGCAAAAGCCAACGGCCTTATTCTTTACGACTACATGGTCAAGTGCATGAAAGAGCTGGCGAAAGCGGAGCCAGATATCGATGCGCTCCTGCCATGGAACTTCGAACACTAACAAGTTCGCCCCGTGGGATCATGGGGCGTTTACAGCCATACCAATATATTCACGACCTACTGAGTCAGTTACCCTACGCCGAAACGGTAGAGGAAATCGAAGCGTTGCTACCTTGGAATATTCGCAAGAACAAATGATCGCCTAACAATCAAGCCTGCGGAGTCTTGAGCGCTTACTAAATATGTCCTTTCTTTGCTGTTTTGTAAGCGCATCATAAACCCCGCATTCTAATCCCCTAGCACGAAGAATAAGATCAAGTCTCCAACCATGAGGAGATTT
>NZ_JAUOPX010000047.1:0-33493 GCF_030547455.1 Motilimonas sp. 1_MG-2023
GAAGTGAAACGCAGCAGCGCCGATGGTAGTGTGGGGTTTCCCCATGTGAGAGTAGGACACCGCCAAGCGCCAATTTAAAAGCCATCCTGAAGGATGGCTTTTTTCGTCTGAAGACGAATAAACCGTTTTTGTCTGGTGACAATAGCGCTGTGGTCCCACCTGATTCCATGCCGAACTCAGAAGTGAAACGCAGCAGCGCCGATGGTAGTGTGGGGTTTCCCCATGTGAGAGTAGGACATCACCAGACACCAATAAAAAAGGCTGCCCGTGGGCAGCCTTTTCTCGTTCTAGCGCTGGGTTTTAGTCTTCACTGCTTGTCGTATAAGGTAATGGTGCTATGTAGAGTGTTGACTCCGGCTGCTCTTTTATACGGAATTGGCTGTTATTGACATCGCTATCTTTTGGTAACACGGCCAATAGTTCAATATGAAGATCGCCATATTGGCATCCTGAAATGACTTGGCCTACTCGTTTCCAATTGTCACCCAACTTTAATTCTATAGTATCACCCGTGTTAGGCTTATCGTTTGCTCGCCCAGTTAAGATGAACATCGCTCGTTTGTTCGCACCTCGATATTTGGCCCGAGCTATGGTTTCCTGACCAATATAGCAGCCTTTAGTGAAACAAATCCCATCTAATTCATCTAAATTTAGTGCTTGCGGGATGAACTCTCCACTGGTTTTTTCTTCGATAAAACCAACACCAGAAGCAATATTTAACGCATTCCAAATACCATCAGTAAATAATTCTGCGCGCTCTGTTAATTCATCAAGCACTGTTTCAGCGACTTCATTTTTTAAAATAACTAAATAGCGCAATGAAGGATAAGGTTGCTTGATAAGAGCCCCATCTGGTAGTAGTCGGCTTTTATCATGTGCTGCTGCGGCATCTATATGCTGTGCTATATATTGGCCAGACTTTGAACCTAATAAGCCGAGCATTTGATACTCAGATTCAATTTCTATTTCAACCTTGGAAAACACTGCGAATTTCTTAAGTGAAGGCAACTGAATGGCAGATACAGATTTAGGCTGAGTGAGTAAAATCCTATCTTCAAGCACTATTAGCCGAAATACACTGATGGTTTTGCCTTGGGCGTTGCATTGAGCAGCCATGGTTTGTTGGCCTGGCTCTAATTTACTAACGTCACAAGTGAGCTGCCCTTGTAAGAAGTTGACTCTGTCTTCACCTTTAATTGAAATTAAATCCCAGCTGTCTAATTTACATAATGCCAGCTCAGGTAATAGAGAAATATTTTCAAGACTGTTTAAATCACGCATGGCTTTTCCTTTCAGGCGTTTTAATTTCTAGCTTCATGTTATAGTTCACAAGGGGCTTTGTCAGTAGTTGTCATGATGATTTTAACCCTTTAACATGGGATATATCTTCTAGTGAGTCCCATTACTCCCAACTGAGGCATTAAATGAATTCAACAAAAGAAAAATCTAGGCTATTGTGGGCCTGTCGTCGTGGTATGTTAGAGCTAGATGTTTTACTCAGGCCTTTTGTCGAAGAAGCCTACGATGATTTAGATGACGAAAAAAAAGTAAATTTTAAGCGCCTGCTTACTTGTGATGATCCCGATCTGTTTGCTTGGTTTATGGGTCATCAAGCCTGTAATGACCCGCAATTAGCAGAGATAGTTCGTGTTGTCCTTAACCGCGTTAAAGTATAACGAAGCAATTAGTGTTTCTAACATTGCCAGATATTTAACGCTACTACCGTTTCTTGCCATGGCTGCTGTGTGTTTGTTAAGTGGCTTGGTTACAACTAATTTCATTATTGCAGGCCTGTGTATCTTAGGTGGTGCCATCTCCTTCTTTACCCCTTCTCAATCAAGTTTTAGATTGTTTTTTGACGACAATGGTCAGGTTATTATTGAGAGCAAGAACAAAGTCAGTGAAGGAGTAATGGTTAAAGGAAGTCAGGTTTGGCCGTTTTTAATCATCATTAAAACCCAACTTAGCGCTGGCGGGACAACAAGGTTTTGGATCTACTCCGATTCAATTAGTGACCGCGGTTTTCGCCGATTAGCTAGAGTTCTATTACTTAATCAATTTGCAACTTAGGGGCTGGATAGTTCAGCCCCAAATTAGTATTAGGGTTTAGGCGTTAAAATCGTTGGGCCTGAATTATCTAACTGTTTGGGGTAATCTAAATTAAAGTGTAAACCTCGACTTTCCTTTCGCTCCATTGCACAGCGGATAATAAGCTCTGCTACTTGAACTAAATTACGAAGCTCTAATAAGTTGTTACTTACCCTAAAGTTAGAATAATACTCATCAATTTCTTGTTGTAGTAGTTGCACTCTTCGTAGCGCACGCTCAAGGCGTTTGTTAGTACGGACAATTCCCACGTAATCCCACATGAATAAACGCAGTTCATGCCAGTTATGTTGGATCACCACTTCTTCATCTGAATTTGATACTTTACTCTCATCCCAAGCGGGAACTTGAGGGATTTTTCGTTTATGGGGCAGTTTATTGATCATATCTTTTGCTGCTGCATGAGCAAAAACAATGCATTCTAGTAATGAATTAGACGCCATGCGGTTTGCGCCATGTAAGCCTGTGTATGACACTTCACCGATAGCATAAAGGCCAGCAAGGTCCGTTTGACCATGCATATCTGTCATTACCCCTCCACAAGTATAGTGAGCAGCAGGAACGATAGGGATTGGCTGTGTGGCCATATCAATACCTAATTGAAAGCATTTCTCATAAATAGTCGGAAAGTGCTTCATGATGAAGTCTTTTGGCTTGTGGCTAATATCGAGATACATACAATCAGCCCCTAAACGTTTCATTTCATGGTCAATGGCGCGTGCGACAATATCCCGCGGTGCTAGCTCGGCACGCTCATCACGCTCTAACATAAACCGACTCCCATCGGGTCTACGCAAATATGCGCCTTCACCACGTAGCGCCTCAGTTAATAGGAAGTTTCTCGCTTCAGGGTGGTATAAACACGTTGGGTGGAATTGATTGAATTCCATATTAGCCACGCGACAACCCGCGCGCCAAGCCATCGCAATACCGTCGCCACTTGATACATCTGGGTTACTAGTATATTGATAAACCTTACTGGCACCACCCGTTGCTAACGCAACAAAATTCGCTTTTATCACTTCGACTTGTTCGATATCGCGGTTCCACACATAAGCGCCAACGATATGATTGCCTGCAAGGCCAAGTTTACGAGTAGTAATTAAATCAACCGCGTTAAACCGCTCCATGATGGTGATTCGAGGGTGCTGCTTGACGGCTTCGATTAAAGTCGTTTGTACGGCTTTACCCGTTGCGTCGGCAGTATGTAGGATACGTCGGTGGCTATGGCCCCCCTCACGGGTTAAGTGATACTTGACTTCGTCATCGTTATTGATTGTTTCTTCACGATCAAATGGCACCCCTTCATGAATGAGCCATTCCATGCAGTCTTTTGCCGTGCTAGCGGTAAAACGAACAGTTTCCTCATCACAAATACCTGCTCCTGCTACTAAGGTATCAGCTACGTGAGATTCAATACTGTCTGATTCATCGAATACCGCCGCGATGCCGCCTTGAGCGTACATGGTTGAGCCTTCAGAAAGCGGGCCCTTGCTTAATACTCTCACATCGGCATGCTGAGCTAATTTCAGAGCTAATGATAAGCCAGCGGCTCCGCTGCCAATGATCAATACATCAGAAAGGTATTCAACGTTATGTTTCATAGGGTACTATTGCCATTAAAAGTAAAGACTATACCGTATGTTACTCGTTCTTTCGTTAATATGCATTTTTGACAGCTAGGCAGAATAAATTATTTTTTAAGTTTTATGAACTTTCCTTAATTTAGCGAGTCTACTTCTATGCAATAACATTCGAGCAAGTCGATTTTTGTTTAATTTTGGAGGCCGACGTCTCGAATGGGCGCGCAAGAAACAGATCAACAATTGGTTGAACGTGTTCAACAGGGTGACAAAAATGCCTACAATTTTTTGGTGATTAAATATCAAAATAAAGTAGCTAATTTGGTTTCTCGGTATGTGAACAACCCTGGTGATGTACCGGATGTAACGCAAGACGCTTTCATAAAAGCGTATAAATCACTTGCTACCTTTCGAGGAGAAAGTGCATTTTACACTTGGTTATATCGAATAGCTGTAAATACAGCGAAGAATTATTTGGTTGCACAAGGTCGACGACCACCTGCAACCGACCTAGATGTGATGGATGCCGAAGTTTTCGATGGTAATGAAGCTTTAAGGGAATCTTCTTCACCAGAAGCTGTCACACTAAGTAATGAAATTAAAAGTGTTGTATTTAGTACGATAGAAAATTTACCTGAAGATTTACGCACCGCAATAACATTGCGTGAGTTAGAAGGCATGAGCTACGAAGAAATTGCTGACATAATGGACTGCCCAGTAGGGACCGTTCGTTCAAGGATTTTCAGGGCTCGTGAAGCTATCGATAAAAAGATCCAACCGCTATTACAGCGATAATGGGGAAATAGAATGCCGAATAATGAAAAACTGTCTGCTTTTATTGATAGCGAGTTAGCAGAAGAAAGCTTCTTGTCTGAATTAGTAGAAAGTGAGCAGATGGTCGATCAGTTTTCACGATACCACTTAATTGGTGAAGTGATGCGCGGAGATGCGCCTGCGGGTATGAATATCGATATTTCATCCGCGGTGATGTCAGCATTAGATGATGAACCTACTATTATGGCGTCGATAGTTAAAGATAAGGCGGAAGTTAAGCGTTCTTCTGTCAATAACGTCGTTCCTCTGTTTAAGAAAGTAGGTCAATACGCGATTGCCGCTTCCGTTGCCGCATCGGTAGTTATTGGCGTGCAAGTGAACACCGCGCAGCAAGATAGTTTGACGCCAGCGCCGGTATTAGATACTGTTCCTTTTGTTGGAGTGGCGGAGCCTGTTAGCCTTCAAGCGCAGCCAGTGAACTCTGATAAACTTTCCGAACAACAAGATCTCGAGCAGCGTCGTAAAATAAATGCATTTCTACAGGATCACAGATTGCAACAGCGCATGTTGCAACAGCAGTAGTTTTATCTCTCTAACACTAACCAAATTTTTGGTTAGTGTTCTCCTTTTTCTATCCTTTCAAGTTAACGCCGCTACAAATGAAAGCGAAGTCGATCGACAGTCGACTGACTATTTCCTCAAGCAAATGCGTCAATCTTATTCAACGCTAAATTATGATCTCTCATTTATTCAGGTATATGAAGGTATTATTGAACCCAAGCGTTTAAGCCACGGGGTACTCGATGGAGTGGAAATTTCATATCTGAGTTATTTGAATGGGCCTCCAACAGAGTATGTACAGCGAGGAAAGAATGTTAGTTTCTTCGAGCCCGATATTGAGCCCTACACCTTGGAAACTAAATTACTACAAGGCACTGTATTTCAAATTGTTAACCAAGAGCTAACCAAACTGCAGAAAAGTTATGATTTTGTTCAAGCTGGAAAAAGTCGTGTCGCAGGTCGCCCTGCGCAAGTTATTCGGATGTCTCCAAAAGACGCAGATCGATATGGCTACTTACTTTGGTTAGATAGGCACACTAGTTTACCACTACGGATTGATACGCTAGATCAACACGGCCAGCTCGTTGAACAAATGATGACAATTTCATTGCGCTTATATAGCGAAGCAACGCCATGGATTGCTGAACTTGCGGTTGTTGATTTACCTGCTGTTGTTAAGATCAATCCAACTACAAGTAAGCGAGCGAATCAGTGGCGTTTAGACTGGACGCCAAAAGGATTCGAGCTGATTTCAAATGATCGCCATAGCTTGCCACTAACAGGTGATACGGTAGATTACTTTATGCTGTCAGATGGAATGTCAGTTATCTCAGTGTATATAGAGCCTGATGTGAGCAACCCTAAAAGCCCCGAGCCAGTAGCAAGAAAGGGGGCCACTAATCTAATAACGATTAATCACGCCGGAAAGCGGATCACCGTCGTCGGTGATATTCCTGCTGAAACAGGGCTGCGAATTGCCCGTTCGGTTGCTCCTGAATTAACTCTCCAGACTAAAGAGAACCCTAATGGCCATTGAGCAAGGTGAAATTATTGCGGTCGAGTCAGATCGTGTGTGGGTAAAATGTCAAACCCAGAGTGCCTGTACTAGCTGCAGCGCTAAATCAAGTTGTGGTACCAGTGTGCTCGCTAAGGCTTTTCCGGTGCGAACCCAAGAATTAGTGATTAAAACGTCAGAGCCGTTTCAGGTCGGTCAAACCGTAGCACTTACTGTTGCTGACAAAGCGTTACTTACGGCTGCGTTTCAAGTTTATTTGTTACCCTTGCTTGGTTTAATGCTAGGCGCAGCTATTGCCCCCTTGCTTGCTCCAATATCATACCAAGAGCTGAGCTCTATCGGTGGCGGCTTGCTAGGGCTAAGCTTAGGTTTAGTTTTTGCAAAGCGCGGCCATCAAAAAAACCAATATCATCCATTAGATGATATTCAAATTAACCACAAATAAACCGCCAAGCGATTAAACCGCGAGAAATTCTCCCAGTTAACGATTACTTTCCAAAGTGGACGCCTCCTTAGTGAAATTTTACGTCGTTAACTGCACGCATTAAAAAATGCGATAGTTTGCGTTACCTTTATGCAAAAGATAGCGACTTGGTCGCAAATTGGTTAGAATTCGTTCCTTATTTCTTTGTCCCTTAGTATTAACGCCGAGTATTCATGAAGCACATTCGAAATTTTTCAATCATTGCACATATTGACCACGGTAAATCCACCTTGTCTGATCGCTTGATCCAAGTGTGTGGTGGCCTAACTGCACGCGAAATGCAGGCGCAAGTTCTAGACTCAATGGATCTAGAAAAAGAACGTGGTATTACCATTAAAGCCCAAAGCGTAACCTTAGATTATAAGGCGCAAGATGGCGAAACTTATCAGCTGAACTTCATCGATACACCGGGACACGTAGATTTCTCTTATGAAGTATCGCGTTCACTTGCCGCTTGTGAAGGCGCATTATTGGTTGTGGATGCCGGGCAAGGCGTTGAAGCACAAACGTTAGCAAACTGTTACACAGCCATTGAAATGGATCTAGAAGTCGTGCCGATTTTAAATAAAATCGACTTACCAGCTGCGGATCCTGAGCGTGTTGCAGAAGAAATTGAAGATATTGTTGGCATAGATGCGACCGAGGCAACACGCTGCTCGGCTAAAACCGGTGTGGGTGTTGACTTAGTGCTGGAAAACATTGTTAAGTCAATTCCAGCACCAGAAGGCGATCCTGAAGCTCCTTTACAGGCACTAATTATTGACTCCTGGTTTGATAACTACTTAGGTGTGGTGTCGTTGGTGCGTATTAAAAATGGCGTGCTGAGAAAGAATGATAAAATTCGTGTCATGAGCACCGGCCAAGAATGGGGCGTTGACCGTATCGGTATTTTTACGCCTAAGCGTATTGATAACCAAGCCTTAAGTGCTGGTGAAGTAGGCTGGGTGGTTTGTGGTATTAAAGATATCTTAGGTGCACCAGTAGGTGATACGTTAACAACGGCTAAATATGGCGCGGAAAAAGCCTTGCCTGGCTTTAAGAAAGTGAAGCCTCAGGTTTATGCTGGTCTATTCCCAGTGAGCTCTGACGACTACGAATCATTTCGTGATGCGTTGGGTAAGCTAAGCCTTAACGACGCCTCTTTGTTTTACGAGCCAGAAAATTCAACCGCATTAGGCTTTGGCTTTCGTTGTGGTTTCCTTGGCATGTTGCACATGGAAATTATCCAAGAGCGACTTGAGCGCGAATATGATCTTGATCTGATCACAACGGCACCCACAGTAGTGTACGAAGTGGTAATGAATGACAATAGTGTTATTTATGTTGATAGCCCAGCTAAACTGCCTGCGACCAATGATATTAAAGAGATTCGTGAGCCCATTGCTCGTTGTAATATTCTGGTGCCACAAGAGTACCTAGGCAACGTCATTACTTTGTGCATTGAAAAGCGTGGCACTCAAATCGACATGACTTATCATGGTAAGCAAGTTGCGTTAGTGTACGACATTCCAATGGCAGAAGTGGTGTTGGATTTCTTTGATAAATTGAAGTCCACCAGCCGTGGTTACGCTTCGCTAGATTACAATTTTGTCCGCTTTGAAGCGTCAAATATGGTCCGAGTTGATGTCTTGATCAACGGTGATAAAGTGGATGCACTGGCGCTGATTACTCACAAAGAGCATTCAGAAACCCGCGGCCGACAGTTAGTTGAAGCGATGAAAGATCTGATCCCGCGTCAGATGTTTAACATTGCTATCCAAGCTGCTATCGGCTCGCATATTATTGCTCGTTCAACCGTGAAACAAATGCGTAAAAACGTAATTGCAAAATGTTATGGCGGTGATGTTAGTCGTAAGAAAAAACTGCTTAAAAAGCAAAAAGAAGGTAAGAAGCGTATGAAGCAAGTGGGTAATGTTGAAGTGCCACAAGAAGCTTTCCTTGCCGTTCTTCATATAGGAAAGGATAAGTAATGGCGAATACGTTCTCTTTAATTCTGGTTATTGCCACCATCGTCACCGGTATTATCTGGTGTTTGGATAAGTTTCTTTGGGCGCCGAAACGTGCTGCAGAAGTTGAAGCGGTGAAAGCCAAATCTAATGTGCATTTAGATGATGAAGTGATTGCTAGCATTGCACCTCAGCCGGTCTGGGTTGAGCAAGTGGTTTCAGTGTTTCCTGTGATAGCTTTAGTGATGGTACTGCGCTCGTTTATTTATGAGCCTTTTCAAATTCCATCGGGCTCAATGATGCCGACTTTGCTGGTGGGAGATTTCATTCTAGTGGAGAAATTCTCATACGGTATCAAAGACCCGGTTTTCCGCTCTAAGATAATTGAAACAGGCCAACCTCAGCGCGGTGATGTTGCCGTTTTTAAATACCCGCAAAACCCAAGCATTGATTATATTAAGCGCATTATTGGCTTACCGGGCGATCGCATTGTGTATCAAAATAAACAGCTTTATGTTCAAGCTGCTTGTGCTGATGGTCCGTGTGGTGCATTAACTAAAATTGCCATGGAATACCAAAGCGAAGGTGAGTTCATGGATGGCCCCGTTGCGATTAAAGAATACAGTGAAGCGCTAACGGATGAGCTGACACATCATGTATTAATTAACCCGCGTCGGCCTGAGCGAGTAGGCTCTTACTACCAACAACCGGGCACTCAACCCGTTGAGTGGATCGTGCCTGAAGGGCAATACTTTGCTATGGGCGATAACCGTGATGATAGTAGAGACAGCCGCTTCTGGGGCTTTGTGCCTGAGGCAAACTTAGTTGGTAAAGCCGTTGCCATTTGGATTAGTTTTGAATTTGGTCGTGATAGCAGTGGCATGCTACCTACTTGGGTGCCGACAAATGTTCGCTTTAACCGAATAGGTGGGATTGAATGAATTTAGATAGACAACGCCTGGCAAGACGTCTTGGTTATGAGTTTAATGATACTAAGCTGTTTTTACAGGCGCTGACTCATCGCAGCGCGAGTGGTAAACACAATGAGCGTCTGGAATTTTTGGGTGACTCCATCTTAAGTTATGTCATTTCGACTGAACTATATACTCGCTTTCCTGATATTAACGAAGGTGACATGAGTCGCATGCGCGCCACTTTAGTAAAGGGTAATACCTTAGCGGAATTTGGCCGTGAGTTTGAGCTTAAAGATTGCTTGATTCTGGGCCCTGGAGAGCTGAAAAGTGGCGGTTTTCGCCGTGATTCTATTCTGGCCGACACGATTGAAGCATTAATTGGGGCGATTTACCTTGATTCGAATATCGAGACCGTTAATCGCTTGGTATTAAGTTGGTATCAATCTCGCCTTGATAATATTAAACCTGGCGCAGGGCAAAAAGATGCTAAAACCAACTTGCAAGAATACTTGCAAGCTCACAAACGTGATTTACCTGAATATAAAGTGATTAATATTAAAGGCGAAGCACACAATCAAGAATTCACCGTGGAATGCATCATTGCCGGATTGTCTGAGCCAGCCTATGGTAAAGGCACCAGCCGTCGAAAAGCAGAACAAGCGGCGGCAAAAAGCGCACTGGAGTTACTGGCATGAGTGAAGAACCAAAATTAGATACCCGTTGTGGTTTAGTGGCGATTGTTGGTCGTCCAAATGTGGGTAAATCCACCATACTGAACAGCCTGCTCGGGCAGAAGGTCAGTATCACTTCACGTAAGCCACAAACCACTCGCCACCGAATTCTTGGTATTGATACTCATGGTATTTACCAAACGGTTTACGTGGATACGCCTGGCCTGCATATCGAAGAAAAGCGTGCCATTAACCGTTTAATGAACAAGGCGGCGTCAAGCTCGTTAGCAGATGTTGAATTGGTCATTTTTGTTGTCGAAGGCACCCATTGGACCGCTGATGATGAAATGGTGTTATCTAAATTAGAAAGCACTAAGGCACCAGTGATTTTAGCCGTCAACAAAGTGGATAATGTAAAAGACAAAGAAGAGTTAATGGAACACTTAAAACACGTATCTACCTTACGTGACTTTAAAGCCATTTTACCTATGTCGGCTAAGTTGAACAAAAATGTTGAACAGATTGCTCAGTTTGCGCGAGATGCACTGCCTGAAAACGTACATTTTTTCCCTGATGACTACATCACCGATCGTTCAAGTCGCTTTATGGCCTCTGAAATCGTGCGTGAAAAGCTCATGCGTTTCACCGGTGACGAACTACCTTATTCGACAACTGTAGAAATCGAGCAGTTCAAGCAGCAAGAAAACGGCACCTTACAAATCAATGCCTTGATCTTAGTTGAACGCACGACGCAAAAACGCATGGTGATCGGCAAAAAAGGTGAGAAGTTAAAAGTCATTGGCCGTGAAGCTCGTATTGATATGGAAAACCTATTTGAAAGTAAGGTGTTCCTTGAATTATGGGTCAAGGTTAAATCCGGCTGGGCTGATGATGAGCGCGCCTTGCGCAGTTTAGGTTACTCTGAAGAGTAATGCTTGGCCAAGGGTGAACTAAGATGCAAGATGCTTTTGTTTTGCATATTCGCCCTTATCGCGAATCCAGCCAGCTAGTTGAAATTTACTCGCGCCAAGAAGGGCGAGTGTCCATTTTAGTTCGTGGTAGTCGCAGTAAACGCTCCAACCTTAAAGGGATCCTTCAGCCCTTTACCTTGCTTAATATTGCTTGGGGCGGAAAAGGTCAGCTTAAATTTCTACGCAGCGTTGAAGCGCAAACCCATGCATTGCCTTTACCGGGAGATAAGCTCTACCTTGGGCTATATTTGAATGAATTACTCTATCGCCTGTTAGAGCACCTCACACCATATCCTGAACTGTTTCAATGTTATCAAGATACCTTACTTGCCCTTGCTAAGGGCCAAGCTTATGAGCCGATATTACGCGTGTTTGAGCTTGAGCTGCTAACAGCTTTAGGCTACGCCATTGATTTTGAATTTGATGCTCAGTCACAGCAACCGATAGCACAAGAATGTTTTTATCGGCTGGTGGCAGAACAAGGCTTTGTGCTGACTGAGCAAGGTGATAAAGACGCTTTTTGGGGCGGCCACATTCAAGCGTTAGCGCAACGAGATTTTTCAACGCCGGCGCAAGCGCAAACGGCGAAACGTTTTTGTCGACTCCTAATCAATGAACGTTTAGGCAATAAACCGCTGATCAGCAGGCAATTATTTATACAGCAAAAGCGTAAGGTATAAGGTAAGGAGTTAGGAAAGTATATGGCTATCATTGGAATAGGCACTGATATTGTCGATATTCGCCGTTTAGAAAAAGTACTCGCCCGCACTGGTGAAGCTTTTGCTCGGCGCATTCTTGCACCCAATGAATGGTTGCAGTTTCAACAACATAAGCAACAAGCCCGTTTTTTAGCGAAGCGCTTTGCGGCAAAAGAAGCTGGCGCGAAAGCGTTAGGTACAGGGATTGCGCAGGGGGTCACTTTTACAGACTTTATTGTCAGCAATAATGAGGCAGGTAAACCGTTGTTAACCTTATCAGGTAAGGCGCTTGAATTGTCGGTGCAGCAAGGTGTTTCACATATTCATATTAGTATTTCCGATGAAAAGCATTATGCAGTTGTGACGGTAATTTTTGAGTCGTAAGTTAACCACCTAACGCTAGGATGGCAAAAAATATGGTCATACAGATTCGCCGGAAACTATTTTGCTTTAGGCCATTGTGAACACCTTCAGCAAGTATGTAGCAACTAAATTAAAAGATATCTGGCGCTGTGTTTAATTTGGCAAATATACTCTGGCAGCTTCTTTTACTTTTTTCATCTCATCGATTAATTCAAGTAGCTCGGGCTCTAGCTCTAAAGTGCTTTGGCCTTTTTTCAATTCTATTTCTATCAATGAGGCGAGTTTTTGTAAGTCAGGCACTCCGCTATAGCTACAGCCGCCATGGAATTTGTGTATCACTGCATCTAATTCAAGATCGGTTATTTCTTGATTAATGGCTTGGTCAATACTGCGCTCAACTTCGCTGAAGCTTTCAACTAGCATAGTGAGCATTTCTTTAGCGAGATCCGGTTTACCAGCACTTTGTCTTAACGCGAGCTCCCAGTCTAAATGAACCGGGCCAGTCAGTTGTTGGTGACGTTGTACAGCCCATTTATCAATGATCTGTACTAGCATATTTTCATCAATAGGCTTAGATAAGTAGTCATCCATGCCTTGCTCAAGCAATTTCTCACGCTCGCCAGCAATCGCGTGGGCGGTAACGGCAATAATAGGCGTTTCTTGGTTAGTATCGCCCTTACGGATCTGCTGACAGGCGCTAATGCCATCTAAAATAGGCATCTGAATATCCATAAAAATCAGATCGTAGGTGGCCATTTCTGACTTTTTCACCGCCTCTTTACCATTGGTTGCGGTGACCACTTCAGATACTAAGTCATCCAGCATAGCTGAAATTAATTTTAAGTTGGCTGGGTTATCATCCACCGCCATTACCTTAAGGGCTGTTTGGTGGCGACTAGGCTTTAGTTTGATCACAGGGGATACTTCAAATTCGACTTGAATATCGGTTAGCGCGGCAGCAAACTTACGGTGATTCACCGGCTTAGTTAAGACATGACTGGCGCCCTGAGCCAAGATTTCTTCTTTTATCTCGGGGCTGGCAGTGTTGATATAAACCACGATATTTTCACAATAGTCTTTTGCTTCCGTAATACGTTTTAACAGCGGTGTGATATGCAAGTTATCACTGTGGCCAATAATGATACTTTGGTACTTGTCGGCTAATAGCTCGTGCCAACGTTCATTGGTTTGCGCTAAGAATACCTGCATCCGCCAAAGTTGTAGCTGCTGCGAGAAAGAGCGCGCGGAGAATTCATCCGCTTCAAATACTAATACTGGCTGTGACTTTAAGCTAGCGACTGGTAATGGCTCAGACATCGACATTGGTGAGGCGTCCAAGGCGATAGTAAACCAGAATGTTGAGCCATGATTCAGTGAGGATACTAGCTCAATTTCGCCGCCCATTTGTTGCACTAGTTTTTGCGTTATCACGAGACCTAAGCCTGTACCACCATAGCGGCGGGTGATACTGGTATCGGCTTGACCAAAGGCTTCAAATAGTTGGGCTTGCTGTTTTTCAGAAATACCGATACCGGTATCCGATACCATGGTTTTTAGGATCAGTTTGCCGTCTTGCTCACCCATCATACTGATTTGAATTTCAACGTTACCCATTTCGGTAAACTTAATCGCATTGCCGACTAAGTTAGTCAATACTTGTTGAAAGCGCAGTGGATCGCCAATGGCGCCTGATGGGACATCATGGTCAACCATCAGTGAGATTTCTAATCCTTTATCATGAGCACTTGGCGCCAGTAAGGTGACCACCTCATCCACTGTATCACGTAGTGCAAATGGAATGCTTTCTAGTACCAGCTTACCGGCTTCAAGTTTAGAGAAGTCGAGAATGTCGTTAATGATGTTAAGTAGGTTGTGCGCTGATTTCTCAATGGTTTGCAAGTAATCGGTTTGACTAGGACTAAGGGATGTTTTGAGTAATTGGCGCGCAAAACCGATCACGCCATTAAGCGGAGTACGTAGCTCATGGGACATATTCGCCAAGAACTCCGACTTAACCCGCGCCGCTTCTTGGGCTCGTTTTTTCGCCATGTCGAGCTCAACGTTTTGAATTTCAATTTGCTCTAAGGTTTCGCGCAAGTCTGAGGTGGCTTGATCGATACTTTGTTGCATTTCTTCATGGTATTCGCTCATGGATTTAGCCATGGCGTTAATACCATTTTTGAGCATGCCTAACTCACCTGTGAAATTCCCCATCACTCGGGTATCGAGGCGGCCTTCACGAATCTTATCGACAGCTTTTACCATTCGCGAAATCGGTTCTGTCACCTGCTTAACTTGTCGGAATGAAAAGACAATACTGATGACTATGCCCAGCAACACGATAAAGAAGGCGGAAGTGGTATCACGAAATTGCAGTAGTAGCGCTTTGTCAGTACTGACCAACATCGCGATGTAGCCCAGTTTGGCTGACTCTTCATCGAGCGGTAGGGGCAATGGATAGTTGGTTAAGTTGTTCTCATCAATAATAGGTGTGCGTAAAATGATGTAATCTTCAAATACTTCCACTTCGGTTGAGTCGGGCATTGGCTTGCCCTTTTCTAGCTTTAATCGACCAATATTACGGTGGTAGTTACTATTTACATACAAGGTGTTATCAGGCTTATAGATACCTATCGTGATGATCGCAGGGCTGTGGCGACGATGAGTAATGCCAATCAGGTCCTTAAGAAACTTTGGGTCTTGCTGACGCATGCCTATTTCTGCAGCAATTGCCAGAGGATCAGCGATGTTGCGCGCTTGCTCGATAACCAAGTCTTCCAATTGTTGATAGCGATTAAATGTAAAGTAACCCGCTAGCAAGGTGCCGATGACAATGGTTGGAATAATCGTTAAGGCAATTACCCGGGCTCTTAGGCCGTACTTGGTCATATCAAATGGTAATTAAGGCTATGTAAATTAATCAGCATGTTAGCATGATGTGTATCGCTGGAATAGACTAACAAGTTTGCGCTGGCGCTGACTTTTTTGATTAATTGCCAACAAGGTTTTCGATTTTCGACATATATGTGACAATAGCCGATTGTTTACCTTGTTTATGTTGAGCTCTATGGCCCAGTTTTTTAAGCCCAAAGCGGCCAGTCACGCCGCGTTAACCAGTCCTGTTACTGTTCAGATTGATCGCTTTGACCACCAAGGCCGAGGCATGGCCAAGGTAAAAGGTAAAACTTTATTTGTTGCCGGCGCCTTACCAGGTGAAACCGTGGTTGCCAGTATTGAGCAAGAAAAAAAAGAATATGCCAAAGGGCAAGTCATTAAAGTGGTGTCAGCTTCGTCCCAGCGTCAAGTGCCTGTTTGCCCACATTATCAAATATGTGGTGGCTGTGATTTACAGCATTTAGAGGGTCATCATCAGCAGCAATATAAGGCTCAGAGTTTACTGGCGCTGGTGGCTAAGTTTGCACGGGTGCGTGATATTCAGTTATCCCCGACCTTATTTGGTGATCCCTTAGGCTATCGCCGTAGTGCGCGTTTTGGTTTACAGTTTAATAAAAAGCAGCGCCGCCTTGAAATGAGCTTTCGTCGTAAAAGTAGTAATCAATTGTTCAAGCAAACTTGTTGCCCGGTGTTAGCGCCTCAACTCGACACACTCATTGAGCCTGTTCATCAGCTATTGCAGCAATTATCAATAGTGGAAAAGTTGGGTCATATTGCTTTTTATCTGGCTGAACAAGGGCCTGCATTACTGCTTCGTCATTTAAAACCCTTGACTAAAGCCGACGAACAGCGCTTGGTAACTTTTGCGCAGCAGCATCACGTGTTGTGGTTTTTACAAGGCAATGACAACCAAATCCAAGCTCTGCATCATCAAATTTGCTTGAATTATGCCTTGCCCCAGTGGCAGTTAAAGATTGATTTTGCACCTAATAACTTTATTCAAGTAAACGATCAGGTTAATCAAAAAATGATAGCTCAAGCCCTTGAATGGTTAGACGTACAACCTGAAGATCGGGTAATTGATTTATTTGCTGGCTTAGGTAATTTTAGCCTTCCCCTCGCAACCCTTGCCAAGCAAGTAGTTGGCGTTGAGGGCATTGATACCATGGTTGAGCAAGCGAACCGTAATGCTGAACAAGCAGGGTTGGCTAACCTAAATTTTTACCAAGCTGATTTAAGTAACGACTTTAGTCAACAACCATGGGCTAAAGAGGCGTTTAATAAAGCACTGCTCGATCCCGCCCGCGATGGCGCATTGTTTGTTACAGAGCATCTAGCTAAGCTAAATTGTGAGCGAATTGTTTATGTTTCTTGCCATCCTGCGACCATGGCGCGGGATGCACAAGTGTTGATCGAGCGTGGTTATCAGCTTACTAAACTTGGTTTAGTGGATATGTTTCCTAACACAGCTCATATGGAATCGATGGCTCTGTTTCAGCGCAAGAAGAGAACATAGCGATTTATTTCGAGTCGTATTTGTGATGGTTAAGTTAGACGTTCGTTTTATATTGCTTATGTAAAATAGCATGAGCTAAATAGTATTGTGGAGAGTCAGCATTATGGTTTCAGTGAGAGATACCCACTTTTTAAATCAACAAGAACGCGATCCAAAAGCCTGGGCGGCCTCATTAGGACTAAACGAAAAGGATCAGCAAAAAGTTGAGCAGGTATATCTAGCCGTACATGCCATTAGCGAAGCGTCGCAGCGTAGTGATGTGCTTGAAATAGGGGTAGAAATGGTAGAGATATTGATCACCATGAATATGGATGTTAATACCCTTAAAGCGGCGCTTCTCTTTCCTGCTTTTGATCGCAAATTAAAAGATAGTAACTGGATTACTGAGCAATTTGGCAAAAATACTTGCAAGCTAGTGCAAGGGGTTGCGGATATGGAAGCAATCCGCACCCTGCAAAATAAAGGTTTAGCGACCTCTGATTTACAAATAGATAATTTACGCCGCATGTTACTTGCTATGGTGGAAGACGTTCGCGCGGTGGTTATCAAGCTGGCGGAACGCATTTGTTATTTACGCTTAATTAAAAATGCTGCTGAAGAAACGCGGGTGCTGACCGCGAGAGAAATTGCTGATATTTACGCCCCGTTAGCTAACCGATTAGGTATTGGTCAGTTGAAATGGGAGCTCGAAGACTTGTCATTTCGTTATCTTCACCCTGACACCTACAAAAAAATCGCCAAGCAACTTGATGAAAAACGCATTGATCGTGAAACTTACATTGGCGCCTTTGTAAGTAGTTTACGCCAAGGTATGAAAGATCACGAAATCAAAGCTGAGGTGTATGGTCGACCAAAACACATCTATAGCATCTGGAAAAAGATGCAGAAAAAATCGTTAGCATTTGATGAGCTGTTTGATGTGCGCGCGGTGCGCATTATCTGTGAACGCATACAAGACTGTTACGCCGCGCTAGGCGTAGTCCACACTTTATTTAATCATATTCCAAGTGAGTTTGATGATTATGTTGCTAACCCCAAACCCAACGGCTACCAATCAATTCATACAGTAGTGCTAGGGCCTTCTGGTCGGCCAGTGGAAATTCAAATTCGTACCCGCGAAATGCATGAAAATGCAGAGCTAGGGGTGGCGGCACATTGGAAATATAAAGAGGGCAGTGTTGGTCGTGACAATGGCTATGAAGATCGCATCGCCTGGCTACGTAAGTTAATAGCTTGGCAAGATGATATGGCTGAGTCAGGTAACTTAGTGGACGAGGTTCGCAGCCAAGTGTTCGAAGAGCGGGTGTACGTATTCACTCCTAAAGGTGAAGTGGTGGACCTGCCTGCAGGCTCAACTCCGCTTGATTTTGCTTATTATATCCATAGCCAAGTCGGGCATCGTTGTATTGGCAGTAAAGTGGGCGGTAAAATTGTGCCTTTTACTTATCATCTACAAACAGGTGATCAAGTTGAAATTATTACGCAAAAAGAGCCTAACCCAAGTCGCGATTGGCTTAATGCCCACACCGGTTATGTGAACTCGTCACGCGCTCGAGCAAAAATTGCCACTTGGTTTCGTCAGTTAGACAAAGAAAAACATGTTATAGCGGGCAAAGAAATGCTTGAGTCTGAATTGGCTAAGCATCAACTGAAGCTAAATGCGGCAGAGCCGGCCCTGAAAAAAATAAACCTTTCCAGTATGGATGATTTGTTTGCCGGTATTGGCAGTGGTGATGTGCGAATTAATCAATTGATTAATATTATCCAAGGTCTACATCACAAGCCAACGGCAGAAGAGGCCGATCGTAAAGCATTGGAAGAAGTAGAAAAGCGTTCTGCAGCGGCGACTAAGAAAAAACGCACTCAAGATCATGTTGTGGTTGATGGGGTAGGCAACCTGATGACCTCTATCGCACGTTGCTGTCAGCCAGTGCCGGGTGATGACATTTGTGGTTATATTACTCAAGGCCGTGGTATTTCAGTCCATCGCACCGAGTGTGAACAACTGAAGGATTTAGAGGAAGTACACCCAGAGCGGATTATTGAGGCGCAATGGGGCCGATCAGACTCCTCGGGTTATTCATTAACCGTACGCGTAACAGCCATGGATCGCAGTGGTTTACTAAAAGACATTACCACCTTGCTATCTAATGAGAAAGTGAATGTCTTGGGGGTGAAAAGTCATTCAGACACACGCAGCCAAACAGCCATTATTGATATGGAATTAGAAATTAATAATGTGGACTCACTGAGTAAAGTGCTGTCAAAAGTAAATTCCCTTAAAGGTGTGTCGGAAACAAAACGTATTTAACAGGATAGGATGAAACATGAGCAGTAAACTTGGTGATATAAACGGCCTACTAGAGATTATGGAAAAATTACGTGATCCTGAGTCAGGGTGCCCGTGGGACCAAAAGCAAACTTTTCGCTCCATTGTGCCTCATACCATTGAAGAAGCTTATGAAGTAGCGGATGCGATTGAGCAACAAGATTATATCGAGTTAAAAGGTGAGCTAGGCGACTTACTGTTCCAAGTGGTATTTTACGCGCAATTAGCCAAAGAGCAGCAGTTGTTTGATTTTAATGATGTGGTCGAAACTGTATCCGAAAAGTTGACTCGTCGTCATCCTCATGTGTTTGGTGGCGCTGATTTTGCTGATGAGCAAGCAGTAAAAGCCAATTGGGAAGCCGAAAAAGCCCAAGAGCGCGCTGCCAAGGCGGGGGAGCAAGTCGAAAATGTCAGTGTGTTGGATAATATCCCTGCTAATATGCCGGCATTAACGCGCGCAAATAAAATACAAAAACGCTGTGCTAACGTCGGGTTTGACTGGAAAACCTTAGGCCCAGTGGTTGATAAAATTAAAGAAGAAATTGATGAGGTACTTGATGAAGTGCATCAAATTGAACAAGACCAAGACCGCATCGAAGATGAAGTGGGCGATTTATTATTCGCTACGGTGAACTTAGTGCGTCATTTGAAAAAAGACCCTGAGCAAGCTTTACGCCGAGCTAACGATAAATTTGAACGCCGGTTTCGCTTGTTAGAAAAGCACTTTTTAAGTCAAAACAAAGCGCTGGATCAATGTTCGTTGGACGAAATGGAACAAATTTGGCAAAAAGTGAAAGAAACTTACGAAAGTTGATTTAAAACAAGATGAAAATATATTCCCTCGTTACACTATCTTTCGTTGTGAGCTAGGGGTGGTTTTGTTATAATTTTTTCCCGTCTTGAACGTCTCAAAACCATCGTAACACTCCTAACTTCTCAGGATCAGCATGACTACAAAGTATATATTCGTAACAGGTGGGGTGGTTTCATCCCTAGGTAAAGGCATTGCCGCTGCATCATTGGCCGCTATCCTTGAAGCTCGTGGGCTAAAAGTCACGATTATGAAGCTGGACCCTTACATTAATGTGGATCCAGGCACGATGAGTCCTATTCAGCACGGCGAGGTGTTTGTCACCGACGACGGCGCGGAAACTGATCTCGATTTAGGTCACTATGAGCGTTTTATTCGCACTAAGATGACTAAACGTAATAACTTCACCACTGGTCGAGTCTATTCCGATGTACTTGCTAAAGAACGTCGTGGTGATTATTTAGGCGCGACCATTCAGGTGATCCCACATATCACTAATGGCATTAAAGAGCGTGTTATTGCCGGTGGAGAAGGCGTCGATGTTGCAATTGTTGAGATTGGCGGCACCGTTGGTGATATTGAATCACAACCTTTCTTAGAAGCTATCCGTCAGTTAGGCACCGAAGTTGGCCGTGATCATGCCATCTTTATGCACTTAACCTTAGTGCCTTTCTTGGGGGCAGCCGGTGAAGTAAAAACAAAACCGACACAGCACTCGGTCAAAGAGTTACGCAGTATTGGTATTCAGCCTGATATCTTAGTTTGCCGTAGTGACCGCACTATCCCTGCGAATGAACGCGCGAAAATTTCTTTATTCTGTAATGTTGAAGAAAAAGCGGTTATCTCATTAAAAGATGTTGATAGCATTTATAAGATCCCAGCATTACTTAAAGCACAAAGCTTAGATGAATTCTGCGTACGTCGCTTTGGCCTAACTTGCCCAGAAGCAGACTTAAGTGAGTGGGAACGTGTTATTTATGAAGAAGCGAACACCACCGCTGAACTAACTATTGCGATGGTTGGTAAATATGTTGAATTACCTGACGCCTATAAATCAGTGAACGAAGCGTTAAAACACGGCGGCTTAAAAAACCAAGCGAGCGTCACTATTAAATACATCGATTCACAAGATGTAGAAGCCAAAGGTACCGATATTCTAAAAGGCGTGGATGCGATTTTAGTGCCTGGTGGGTTTGGTGAGCGCGGTGTGGAAGGTAAAATTCTTACAGCACAATATGCGCGTGAAAATAACGTACCTTACCTAGGTATTTGTTTAGGCATGCAAGTCGCGCTGATAGAGTACGCACGAAATGTCGCGGAAATGGAAGCGGCACATTCAACAGAGTTTAACGAAAACACACCGAACCCTGTGGTTGGTTTAATTACTGAGTGGATTGATGAAAGCGGCAATGTTGAAACCCGCACCGAAGAGTCTGATCTTGGCGGCACCATGCGCGTCGGCTCTCAATTATGTCACTTAGTAAAAGGCTCAAAAGTACACGATATGTACGGCAGCGATACTATTTATGAGCGCCACCGTCACCGTTATGAAGTAAACAACAACCTTTTACCGCAAATCGAAAAAGCGGGTTTGAAAGTAACAGGTTTATCAGCAGACAAGAAATTGGTGGAAATTATCGAAAATCCTAACCACCCTTGGTTTGTTGCGGCGCAGTTCCACCCTGAGTTTACGTCGACTCCTCGCGATGGCCATCCGTTGTTTGAAGGCTTTATTAAAGCGGCTCGCGAGTACCAAAATCGGGAAGATAAGTAGTTTCTCATTGACCCGATAGCGAAGATTTGTTAAAAAATTCATAATTTAAATGTTGTAAAATTACATCAATATAGAGGAAATCTTAATGTCTAAGATCGTTAAAGTACTAGGCCGTGAAATCATGGATTCACGTGGTAACCCAACTGTAGAAGCTGAAGTTCATCTTGAAGATGGTTCTTTCGGTATGGCTGCTGCGCCTTCTGGTGCTTCTACTGGTTCTCGTGAAGCGCTAGAACTTCGTGATGGCGACAAAGCACGTTACTTAGGTAAAGGTGTTCTTAAAGCAGTTGAAGCGGTAAATGGTCCGATCGCAGAAGCGCTAGTAGGTAAAGATGCACTAGCTCAAGCTGAACTAGACCAAATCATGATCGACTTAGACGGTACTGAAAACAAAGCTAAATTTGGCGCAAACGCTATCCTAGCTGTATCGCTAGCTGCAGCTAAAGCTGCTGCTGCTTCTAAGAAAGTACCACTATACGCTCACATTGCTGACCTAAACGGTACTTCTGGTGTTTACTCTATGCCACTTCCAATGATGAACATCATCAACGGTGGTGAGCACGCAGATAACTCTGTAGACATCCAAGAATTCATGATCCAGCCAGTGGGTGCTAAGACTTTCCGTGAAGGTCTACGCATGGGCGCTGAAGTTTTCCATAGCTTAGCTAAAGTACTTAAAGCTGATGGTCATTCAACAGCAGTTGGTGATGAAGGTGGTTTCGCGCCTAACCTAGCTTCAAACGAAGCAGCTCTAGCTGCAATCAAAGTAGCTGTTGCTAACGCAGGTTACGAGCTAGGTAAAGATATCACACTAGCGATGGACTGTGCTGCATCTGAGTTCTACGACAAAGAGGCAAACATCTACGACCTTAAAGGTGAAGGTAAGAAATTCACTTCTGAAGAGTTCAACTACTTCCTTAAAGATCTTACTGAGCAATACCCAATCGTATCTATCGAAGACGGTCTTGACGAGTCTGATTGGGATGGTTTCGCACACCAAACTAAACTTCTTGGCGATAAAATCCAACTAGTTGGTGACGATCTATTCGTAACAAACACAAAGATCCTTAAGCGTGGTATCGACAACGGTATCGCTAACTCAATCTTAATCAAATTCAACCAAATTGGTTCACTAACTGAAACGTTAGCTGCAATCAAAATGGCTAAAGATGCAGGCTTTACCGCTGTTATCTCTCACCGCTCTGGTGAAACTGAAGATGCAACAATCGCTGATCTAGCGGTTGGTACAGCTGCTGGCCAAATCAAAACTGGCTCTCTAAGCCGTTCTGATCGCGTAGCTAAGTACAACCAACTTCTACGTATTGAAGAAGCGCTAGGCGAAAAAGCACCGTATAACGGTCTTAAAGAAGTTAAAGGTCAGTAATTCTGTTAGGTGCTTTTAATAAGCACCTCTTTAGCTTCAGTCTTAAAGAAGTTAAAGGTCAGTAAGTCTGTTAGGTGTTTTACCAGCATCACTGAGCTTTAAACCTTAAGATTAGAAATCCTCACTTCGGTGGGGATTTTTTTTGCCTGTGGAATAGTTGTCGACTTCAGAAATTACGTGCGCAATAGCTGATTTAAAGGCTTTTATGTGGGAAACTAACTGCCTTAAAATAAATATGTACCTAATAGCGGGTTTTAACAAAATATTTATGCGATTTTTCACACTCCTTTTATGCATCTCATTAGCATTATTGCAATACCACCTTTGGCGTGGCAAAAATGGTTTGGCTGATTACACTCGGCTTTCAGCTGAAGTTGCGCAACAAGAGATAGATAACGACATTCTGCGTAAACGAAATAAGCGTATGTTTGCAGATATTGCCGATTTGAAACAAGGGACCGAGTCAGTTGAAGAGCGCGCTCGAAATGAATTAGGCCTTATTAAAGAAGGCGAAATGTTCTTTCGTATTTTACCAAAAGAAAAGCAAACAAATGATTAAGCAAACTTATGCGGCAATTTTACCCGCCGCAGGCATAGGCAGTAGAATGCAGTCGGTGTTGCCTAAGCAATACTTACCGTTAGCTGGTAAAACAGTTATTGAACATAGTTTATCTCACTTAATTCAGCACTCGGCGATAAGTGAGGTTGTGGTGGTATTAGCCGAAAATGACTGTTGGTTTAGGCAGCTGGAAGTGGCTAAGCATCCTAAAATAACCTTAGCGCCAGGTGGGGCAGAGCGCTGTGACTCAGTGTTAAGTGGTTTGCATGCGATAAAAAAAGCAGAATGGGTACTCGTTCATGATGCTGCTCGACCTTGTTTGACCCACTCGGATATAGATTTATTAATAGAGCATATTGAAACGTATCATCAGGGCGCTATTTTAGGCACTCAAGTGCGTGACACCATGAAGCGTAGTGATGCTAATGGCAATATTTTAGGCACCGTTGATCGAGAGCATTTATGGCATGCGTTAACGCCGCAAGCGTTTTCCGTACAGCAATTGCGCCTTGCTTTAGAATCAGCTTTGCTGCAAGGCGTAAATATTACGGATGAGGCTTCTGCCATTGAGCTCAGCGGTGCAGCCTGCTCCATTTTGCCCGGGCGCGCGGATAATTTAAAAGTGACGCGTCCTGAAGATATGGCAATGGCAGAACTTTTTTTAACTCAATCTCTCTCTCTATAAGGGCTTTCCATGGTACGAATTGGACATGGTTTTGATGTACATAAATTTGGTGGCGATGGCCCCGTAATTATTGGTGGGGTAGCAGTACCTTACGAGCAAGGGTTAGTCGCTCACTCGGATGGTGATGTGGCTTTGCATGCGGTAACCGATGCTTTACTTGGCGCGCTCGCCCTTGGCGATATTGGTCGTCACTTTCCTGATACGGATGCTGAATTTAAGGGCATTGATAGCCGAATTTTGTTGCGTGATGTGTTTAATAAAGTAAAACAAATGGGGTATCAGATTGGCAATCTTGATGTCACTATTATTGCTCAAGCCCCTAAAATGGCCCCTCATATCGATAGCATGCGTGTTTGTCTAGCACAGGATTTAGAAGCTGAGTTATCACAAGTTAATGTGAAAGCGACAACATCAGAAAAGTTAGGTTTTACAGGGCGAAAAGAAGGCATTGCTTGCCATTGTGTGGTGCTATTGGTGAAAGTCTTATGAGCGTTGAAATGAACTGGAGCTATCTCTACGGCAAGCCGGAAATTAATGCACAATTTAAGGCCGAAGTTGAAGATTTTGTGGTTACAGAAAACCTTGGCTTTGCGGCGACAGGGGACGGTGAGCATGTATTTATTCGGTTGCAAAAGCGCAATGAAAACACCCAATTTGTTGCCAAGCAAATCGCCAAAATAGCCGGTCTGCCTGCCAAAATGGTGACTTACGCTGGTTTAAAAGACCGTCGTGGTGTTACCGAACAGACCTTTTCTGTGCATATTCCTGGCTTAGTAACGCCGGACTTTAGTGAATTAAATAGTGATTTAGTGCAGATCCTGTCTATTACTCGCCACAACCGAAAGCTGAAAACCGGCGCCCTAGCAGGCAATGCTTTTACTATCCGTCTGCGCGATGTTTCAGATATAGCTGCCTTAACAGAGCGCTTGGAGCAAGTTAAGCAAGGGGTTCCGAATTACTTTGGTGAACAAAGATTTGGTTTTAACGGTGGTAACATTGCCGCCGCAAAGGCAATGTTTAATGGCCGCAAGGTAAAAGATCGCTTTAAAAAAGGCATGTATTTATCAGCTGCGCGCAGCTATTTATTTAATAAAGTTGTGTCACAACGCATTAAGCAAGGCTTAGCGTTTACGGTTTTACCGGGTGATTGCTGTGGTCTGATGGGAAGTCGGTCGTACTTTACCACGGATGCTGAAGATTCCACCTTAGCAGAGCGCTTAGCGCAGCAAAATATTAAATTAACTGGCCCACTTTGGGGCAAAGGGGAGTTGGCTGCTAACCTTGATGCGCAAGTGTTTGAACTCGCGGCTTTGGCTGATGAAGAAGAGCTAAAGCAGGGACTTGAAGCGAACGGCCTAAAACAAGAACGACGTGCTTTGTTTATTTTGCCAGAAGCTTTGACCTACCATGCCGAAGGCAATGATATGGTTGTGAGTTTTTATCTTGAGTCGGGTTGTTATGCAACCAGTGTGATCCGTGAACTAGTGGAAGTGCAGGAAAACCATGCGAATTTTAGTGAGTAATGATGATGGTGTGTTTGCACCCGGTATCGCCTGTTTGTCTGCTGCGTTAAATGATATCGCCCAAGTGACAACCGTTGCGCCCGAGCGTAATCATAGTGGGGCCAGTAATTCATTGACCCTAGAATCGCCATTGAGATTACGATTATTGAGTAATGGTTTTTATAGCGTTAATGGCACGCCAACAGACAGTGTGCATTTAGCTATCAATGAATTATTTGAACAAGAGCCTGATATTGTGATTGCAGGCATTAATGAAGGGGCCAATTTAGGTGACGATGTTATCTACTCTGGCACGGTTGCTGCTGCGACAGAAGGTCGATTTCTTGGATTACCTGCCTTGGCAGTGTCACTTGTGGGTGATCAGCATTACGAAACCGCGGCTCATTTTTGCAAAATAATCCTTGCTAAGCTGCAGCAGTTTGGTTTGAAAGAAGCTCAAGTGATCAACATAAATGTACCCGATATACCGATAAATGAGGTTAAAGGTATTAAGCTAACACGCTTAGGTAGTCGCCATCGCGCAGAGGCTGTGCTGAAACAACAAGACCCACGCGGAAAAGATATATTTTGGATTGGTCCACCAGGTAAAACGCAAGATGCCGGTGAGGGAACAGACTTTCATGCCATTAATAGTGGTTTTGTGTCTGTGACACCTTTAACCATTGATCTAACACATCAGTCTGCATTAGTGAGAATGAAGCAACAATGGGGTGAGAGTAGATGCTAGAAGTTACCCCAGCAGGCTTAGCGTTAGCCAAAACGTTACAGATAATGGGAATAACCAATCAATCGGTTTTGGATGCCATGGCAAAGACACCTCGTCACTGGTTTGTTGATGAGGCTTTTTCCCACCAAGCTTGGGAGAATACTGCGTTGCCCATTGGACAAGGGCAAACGATTTCACAGCCTTATATTGTCGCCAAGATGACAGAGCTGTTATTAGAATCTGCTCCCCAGCATATTTTAGAGGTGGGGACTGGCTCGGGCTATCAAACAACCGTCCTATCTCAGCTGGTTGACTCAGTTTGCACCATTGAGCGGATTAAAAATTTAAAATTTCAAGCTCGGCGTAAGTTAAACCGACTAGATTGCCATAATGTGTCATGTAAACACGGTGATGGTTGGCAAGGTTGGCAAAGCAAAGGGCCCTTTGATGCCATTATTGTGACCGCAGCTGCAAGCTCGGTACCTGAAGCATTATTAGGGCAATTGAAAGAGGGAGGGCGTTTGGTGATCCCGGTTGGAGATACAGAGCAAATGTTGAAGGTCATCACTCGTGATGAAACCGGGTTTGTTAGCCGAACCATCGAAATGGTGAGATTTGTTCCTTTAATTAATGGTGAGTTAGCTTGAGATTATTTTCTGTTTGCTTAGTGCGTCATTTACACATAGTCCTTGTGTGTGGCTGGGTATTATTCATTTCAGCTTGTAGTTCCAATCATTCACCTGCTCCTGTTAAAAATGCGGGCAAATACCAGCAGAAAAATTATGGTCAAATGTCACAACCTATATATAAGGTTAAGGCGGGAGATACACTGTTTGGTATTGCTTGGCGAGCAGGTAAAGATTACAAAGATATCGCCGCATACAACCGAATCAAGCCCCCTTATACTATCTTCGTCGGACAAAAGCTGAAAATTCCACCGGCAAAATATAAAACTGCTGGAACCGGTTCCAGTAGCAATAAAAACCAGTTGGTTAGCAAAGTTTACGCCAAACCCGAAACAAAAACCGATCAAAGCATAAATGAAAAAAATCAACAAAAAAAACTTGAACAGCAAAAAAGAAAAGAATACGCTGAAAAAAATAAGAACAAAAATGCAACAACTGACGTAGCAAGTAATAAGATTTCTAATTGGCAATGGCCAACCCAAGGGAAAATTCTTCAAGGCTTTTCCACTGCGGAATTAGGAAACAAAGGCATAGATATTGCCGGCAAGCGTAATCAGTCTGTTAAAGCATCTGCTGATGGCAAAGTTGTTTATGCCGGAAGCGCCTTAAGGGGATACGGTAAGTTAATTATCATCAAACATAATGACGATTATCTTAGCGCTTATGCTCATAATGATAAGTTGCTCGTTAAAGAGCAGCAAACGGTTAAAGTGGGCCAGCTCATAGCTGAAATGGGAAGTACAGGCACAACAGATGTCCGGCTTCATTTCGAAATTAGGTACCGCGGTAAGTCCGTAGATCCACTACGGTTTTTACCAAAAAAATAACCGTAGCAGTACACTTTGTACTGCAACTGTTAGGGAGAACACAGTATGAATCTCACTACACAAAAAGTAAAAGTAAAGACTGATAACTTAGACCTAGTTGATGATGAAGAGTTAATAGCTCTTGATGTTGAAGAAGAAATCGACGAAGAATTAATGGTCGCTTCAGAAGTTAAAAATCTTGATGCCACCCAACTTTACCTAGGTGAAATAGGCTTCTCGCCTTTGCTCACAGCGGAAGAAGAAGTTTACTACGCGCGACGAGCCCTGCGCGGTGATGAAGTTGCCCGCAAACGTATGATTGAAAGTAACCTGCGCTTAGTGGTGAAAATAGCCAGGCGTTACAACAATCGCGGTCTAGCCCTATTAGACTTAATCGAAGAGGGCAATTTAGGTTTAATTCGTGCTGTAGAAAAATTTGACCCTGAGCGCGGTTTCCGTTTTTCAACTTATGCTACTTGGTGGATACGACAAACCATTGAACGTGCCATCATGAACCAAACGCGTACTATCAGACTCCCTATTCACGTGGTGAAAGAGCTTAATGTTTACCTTCGCACTGCACGTGAGCTTGCCCATAGTCTCGATCATGAACCCACAGCCGAAGAGATTGCAGAAAAACTTGATCGTCCTGTTGAAGATGTCAATAAAATGCTGCGTTTGAATGAGCGGATTAGCTCTGTTGATACACCCATAGGTGGCGATTCAGACAAAGCACTACTCGATGTGATTGCTGATGAAAAAGCGGGTGGTCCAGAAGGATGTACGCAGGACGATGACATTAGCTCTAGCCTAGTGCATTGGCTAGAAGAGTTAAATGCGAAACAGCGTGAAGTATTGGCTCGTCGTTTTGGTTTGTTGGGTTACGAAGCCTCAACACTTGAAGATGTTGGTCGTGAAATAGGGCTCACTCGTGAACGAGTAAGACAAATTCAAGTAGAAGCATTGCGTCGTTTAAGAGACGTACTGACACAACAAGGCTTGAATATTGAAGCCTTGTTTCGTGAGTAACTCTAACTCGTTTTCTCATTGACGTTTTAGTTAAATGAAAAAGCCACAACGGAATGTTGTGGCTTTTTTGTTGCTATGAACTCGAACCTTGAATCTGTCAAGTCGAATGCTTTCGACGTCAACAATATTAAGGCTATTTCAAACCTCGCGCGTTATAACGCTTTTTTAAGTAGATAGATAAGGTCTAGGGCTTGCCTAGGCGAAAGTTCATCTGGGTTTATCTGAGCGAGCTGAGTGACCGCTGGGTGCTCAGTTTCTACCGCAAATGGCAGGCTCGGTTGGCTAGGCGCAGATGTCGTGGGTGACTTTGGTTGATCCGCCTGTGTTTCGAGCTGATGCAGTTTTTGTTTTGCTTGCTTGATCACTTTTTGCGGCACCCCTGCTAGGGCGGCAACCTGTAAGCCATAGCTCTTACTGGCAGCTCCTTCTTGTACTGAATGCATAAATGCGATGCTGTCTTGGTGTTCAACCGCATCTAAATGCACATTTGCGAGTCCCTGCATCAGTTCTGGCAGCTGAGTGAGCTCAAAATAGTGGGTAGCAAATAAGGTAAAGGCCTTCGTAGTTTGCGCTAAGTGTTCGGCACATGCCCAAGCGAGGGACATACCGTCATATGTGCTGGTGCCGCGACCGATCTCATCCATTAATACCAAGCTGCTACTAGTAGCATTATGCAGAATGTTAGCGGTTTCAGTCATTTCTACCATGAAGGTCGAGCGGCCACTAGCTAAGTCATCACTGGCACCTATGCGCGTAAAAATTCTATCTACATTGCCAATAACCGCGCTGTCTGCCGGTACGTAACAGCCGATATGGGCCATTAATACAATTAAGGCTATTTGCCGCATATAGGTTGATTTACCGCCCATGTTGGGACCGGTAACAATCAACATGCGGCGATCTTTACTCAGTTCAACAGGATTAGCGATAAAAGGTTCATTGGTCACTTGTTCGACCACGGGGTGGCGGCCTGCGCTGATCCGTATCCCTGAGTCATGGCTTAGCGTCGGCTTTACATAGTGTAATGTTTCCGCTCGCTCGGCAAAATTGGCAAATACGTCCAGTTCAGATAGCGCGATGGCTGTTTTTTGTAACGCGCTTAAAAAAGGTAGCAGCAAATCGAGTAATTCGTCATAGAGCTTTTTCTCAAGTGCTAGTGCCTTACCTTGGCTCATGAGTACTTTGTCTTCGTAGGTTTTTAGCTCTGGAATGATATAGCGTTCGGTATTCTTTAACGTTTGACGACGTACGTAATGAGGTGGAACTTGCTCACTTTGGCTACGACTTACCTCAATATAATAGCCATGAACGCGGTTATAGCTCACTTTTAACGTAGCGATGCCTGTTTGCTGTTTTTCACGCTCTTCAAGCTCGGCTAAGTAATCGGTTGCCCCTTTAGATAAGCTGCGCCACTCATCCAGCTCTTCATGGTAGCCGAGCGCTATCACACCGCCATCTCGAATCAGTACCGGTGGATTATCAATAATGGCACGCTGCAATAAGTCTGCTAACTCAGGGTAGTTACCAATACGTTGACTGTGCGCGAGTAGCAATGGGCTATCAGAATCAGCTAATAGCTGGTTCAAATCGGGTAAAGTGGCAAACGCTGTTTTTAATTTAACCAGATCGCGAGGCCGCGCACTTTTTAACGCTAGGCGTGCGAGAACCCGCTCAATGTCGCCGATGTTTTTTAGAAGGTCGGCGGTTTCGCTATAAAGGGATAAATCTAATAGCTCTGTAATAACATCTTGCCTGTGCGCTAAAGTGTTTAGATTGCGGCTTGGTTGGTGGATCCAACGTTTAAGTAAACGGCTACCCATCGCGGTCGCGGTATTATCGAGCACTTGTGCGAGAGTATTATCAAAGCCGCCTGCTAGGTTTTGTGTCAGCTCTAAGTTACGACGTGTGGCAGCATCTAAAACGACTACATCTTGATTCTGCTCTAACGAAATCGAATTGATATGAGGTAATGCGGTGCGCTGGGTATCTTTTATGTATTGCAATAAACAACCTGCAGCACAGAGTGCAACATGGGCATCTTCAACACCAAAGCCCACTAGGTCTCGCGTTTCAAATTGTTGCGTCAATAGTCGCTTAGCTGTTTGTAGTTCAAACTCCCATTCTGGTCGACGACGGATCCCACGTCTTTGTTCGAACAATTGAATATATTGGAAGTCTTCTGGGTAAAGCAATTCAGCCGGATCGAGACGTTGTAGCTCTGCTTGTAGGGTCTCTTCTTTTTCAAATTGGTTGACAATGAAACGGCCACTAGTGATATCTAAAGTAGCGAGGCCAAAAGTTTGTTGCGATTGGTAAACACAGCTAATCAGGTTATCGCGATTATCTTCTAATAGCGCTTCATCACTTACGGTTCCGGGAGTGATGATACGAACAATTTTTCGCTCTACGGGGCCTTTGCTGGTGGCGGGATCGCCAACTTGCTCACAAATAGCTGCTGATTCACCCATTTGTACCAGTTTTACCAAGTAACCTTCAACAGCATGATGAGGCACGCCTGCCATAGGGATCGGCTGTCCTGCTGTCTGGCCGCGTTTGGTTAATGATATGCCAAGTAAGCGAGAGGCTTTTTTCGCATCATCGAAAAACAGTTCGTAGAAATCACCCATACGATAAAACAGCAAAATTTCAGGCGCTTCTGCTTTTAATGCTAAATATTGCTGCATCATTGGCGTGTGTTGTGGGGTTGTTTTATTTGTCATAGTTTGGCCGTTCTCTGCTGTGTTCCGTAGGGCAAGGCGCTAAGGATACTGGAATCAAACTCGTTCGCAAAGATACAGTGAAAGAGAAATAGATTTATCGACTAGTGATTTGTTAAGGTTGGCTGATGGTTATAGGTATTTAAAATATAGTTTCAGCAGAAGTCTGAATTTATATACAGTTAAAATTCCTCTTGATACTGTACGAAACCACAGTATACTAAAGCCAATTACTTCTAATTTTTACCCTGAGTGGAGTCGCAAATGGATTCAAATAAAGAAAAAGCGTTAGCAGCAGCATTAGGCCAAATAGAAAAGCAATTTGGTAAAGGTTCAATTATGCGCCTTGGTGATGGCGCTGCTGCGATGCTGGACATAGAATCTGTTTCAACAGGCTCTTTAGGCTTGGATGTCGCGTTGGGTATAGGTGGTTTGCCTTATGGCCGCGTGGTTGAAATTTATGGCCCAGAAAGCTCTGGTAAAACAACCCTAACACTGCAAGTAATTGCAGAAGCACAAAAACAGGGCAAAACATGTGCCTTTATTGACGCTGAGCATGCTTTAGATCCTATTTATGCGCGTAAGTTAGGTGTAAATGTAGATGAACTGCTTATTTCTCAGCCTGATACCGGTGAGCAAGCGTTAGAAATTTGTGACATGTTGGTGCGCTCTGGTGCCGTCAATGTGGTAGTGATTGACTCCGTTGCAGCATTAACCCCAAAAGCCGAAATTGAAGGTGACATGGGTGACTCGCATGTTGGTTTACAAGCGCGCCTGATGTCGCAAGCATTACGTAAACTAACAGGTAATATCAAGCAAACTAACTGTTTATGTATTTTCATTAACCAAATTCGGATGAAAATCGGGGTGATGTTCGGCTCACCAGAAACCACTACAGGTGGTAACGCTCTGAAATTTTATGCTTCTGTACGTCTAGATATCCGCCGGATCGGTGCGGTAAAAGAAGGCGATGAAGTGGTTGGTAATGAAACGCGCGTAAAAGTGGTTAAAAACAAAGTTTCACCTCCATTCAAGCAAGCTGAATTCCAAATCCTATATGGCGCGGGTATTAACATGCTAGCCGAAGTGATTGATTTAGGTGTGAAAGAAAAGTTAATCGAAAAAGCCGGTGCTTGGTTCTCTTATAAAGGTGATAAAATCGGTCAAGGTAAGGCGAATGCTTGTCGCTACTTAACTGAAAACCCACATATCGCACAAGAAATTGAAGGCTTATTGCGCGATGCTTTGTTACCTAAGCCTAAAGATGACTTGAAAGCAGCCTCCGTGACAGCTCAAGAAGAAGATGAAGCAGAGCTTGATTGATAATCAAACTGCTAGCTATAACCAAGTTTATCAATCCGCGATAAACTTGGTCTCTAGGCGAGAGCACTCTCGTCTAGAGCTGCAACAAAAACTGCAACAACGTAATTTCCCCTCTGCTCATATCAATCAAGTGATAACTTACTGTTGCGACAGTGATTATGTTAATGACCAACGTTTCACGCAAAGCTTTATCCGTATTAAAGCGGGCAAAGGTTTAGGTCTAAACAGAATTAAAATGGAATTGAAACAAAAAGGAATTGATAACGACTTAATTAGCTTGGCTTTAGATGAGTTAGATCTTGATTGGTTTGAATTAGCAAAAAGTTTGTATCAACGTAAATATCCCACTCCACAGCCAGATGACTATAAAAGTAGGCAAAAAAGGCAGCGATATCTCTATTATCGTGGCTTTGATAGTGAGCAAGTTCGTTATGCAACTAGCGATTAGCTGTATCAGGCTGCGCTGACGAATATTCGTTCAGACAGGAGCTGACCACTTTTCCCTGGTGTTTCACCGTGATATTCATATTGAGTGTGCGCATTTAATTTTGTCAGTGGGGAGCGGTTGCTCAGCTTAGTCAGCCATGGGCGGATAAATGTTTATTATCCGATTTTGAAATAGCTCGGTTTACTTTTCCCTGGTGTTTCACCGTGATATTCATGT
>NZ_JAUOPX010000048.1:0-31664 GCF_030547455.1 Motilimonas sp. 1_MG-2023
GTTGAACCAACTGTTGAACCAACTGTTGAACCAACTGTTGAACCAACTGTTGAACCAACTGTTGAACCAACTGTTGAACCAACTGTTGAGCCAACTGTTGAGCCAACTGTTGAGCCAACACAGCCACCAGCTGGTGCTATCGTTTGGGTACCAGGTCAAACTGCTGTTAACAACGGTGACCTAGTAACTTACAACGGCCTATGTTTTGTAGCTAAGAACAACCCTGGTACTTGGGAATCTCCAGCTGCAGGCGGCAACTGGTTCTGGACTGAAGTTCAATGTGAAGGCGGCGTAACACCTACTGTTGCACCTACTGTTGCACCTACAGCTGAGCCTACAGTTGCTCCAACTGTAGCACCTACTGTTGAGCCAACTGTTACTCCTACTACTGAGCCAGGTAACACTACTTGGAGTGCTGAAGCTGTTTACAACAAAGGCGATACTGTAATCGTTAATGGCGTAACTTACACAGCTAAGTGGTGGACAACAGGTGAAAACCCTGAGACTACTGGTCCATGGGGCGTATGGTCTAAATAATAGCTAGTTAGATTTTCTAACTCACTTTAAGGGATGCTTCGGCATCCCTTTTTTGATCTTTACTATCTTTCATGTAATCCCCATACAAACGCCATCAAAACGTAATAAAGTTACACTCAATACGACAATCACGACAAAACAACTGACGCAAATCACATAAAAAAGCCCAAAAAGATATATATCACACTTTTCTGTAATTATTTTACACAAAAGTATTGAAAAGTGTGATCTGACGCAGTATGATGAACTCGTCCCTTAAGAAAGGGACAAAGAGAAAACTTAGATAAACAACTTAAGTCAAATAGAGGTAATATTATGTTATTAGGTAGCTCAGCATTAGACTTTACACGTGCAACAATTCAAGAGCGCGAAGCACAACGTAAAGCAGGTTTAAACTTAAACTTTTTCGCAAAAAAGAAAGAGAAAAAAGTTAAATAATTAACCTAACAATGCTTAACATTAAGCATTAAAAAGCAGTAAATTTAGTAAGAAAAGAAAGTAAAGCATCGACAGAGAATAGCTCCAATCATGGAGCAAAAGACACACCTCCCCTGCCATTCAAAAATTCAACAAATTAAACTTTTTTTTCCAAACTATAAACCAACACGGGTTTATCATAAAAATGAGTTTCTCGCTCTAGCTTAAAACCAGAACTCTCAGCCACCCGCTTTGACGCTTCATTATTATCAGCAATGAATGATATCAGCCTGTCCAACCCTAATTGATTAAACGCATAATCTGTCGCCGCTCGAGCAGCTTCACTCGCCAGCCCTTGCCCCCAATAATCAGGTAATAAACGATAGACCAGCTCAATCTCATCTTTACCCTCAAGACGATGAAAAAAGTGGCCGCAAAACCCAATTACTCGTTCATCTGCTTTACTGTGCACCGCCCACAAACTAAAACCTTTACTCGCGTAAGTATCAAGAATGCTGTCAAGAAATGTATTGGCTTGTTTACGATTGAGCGGCCCGCTAATAGAGAACTTCATTACTTGCCGATTAGACATAATCTTATAAATAACATCAACATCTTCAGGCTCAAAAAAGCGCAGTATCAAGCGTTCGGTTTCTGCAATAGTTGGCATATCATCTAGCTCCATACATCAGGGGGGGAAGTTAATCATACCAATGGTTATCGCCATATTAAAACGCAAAAGGTATAAAGACGGTTAATACGCAGGCTAAGCTTAGGCGAGGAAGTTGTCCCTATCAAATTTATCCAGTAGACACAAAAAAGCCACTAATGGGACAACCCCTTAGTGGCTTTAACAGCTAAGAGTTAAATTATTTGTGGTACGGCTGACTTAATTCATGCACAGCATCAATAAACACACCAGCATGATCTGGATCGACGTCTAAATGAATTCCGTGTCCCAAATTGAATACGTGCCCCGTGCCTTCACCAAAATCAGACAGTATATGCGCCACTTCTTCACGAATACGTTGTGGTGAAGCATACAACATCGAAGGGTCCATATTACCTTGCAACGCCACTTTGTCACCAACACGGGCTTTAGCATTGGCAATATCTATGGTCCAATCTAAGCCTACAGCATCACAGCCTGTTGCCGCGATATCTTCAAGCCACATGCCACCATTTTTAGTAAATAACGTTACAGGCACCTTACGGCCGTCATTTTCACGAGTGAGGCCATCAACAATTTTCGCCATATATTGCAGCGAAAACTCGCGGTAATCACGCGGTGACAACACCCCACCCCAAGTATCAAAAATCATTAATGATTGTGCACCAGCTGCCACTTGAGCATTGAGGTAGCTAATCACTGAATCTGCCACTTTATCGAGCAGTAAATGCAGTGTTTTTGGCTCAGCAAATGCCATTTTCTTAATCTTAGTAAAAGCTTTTGATGAGCCACCTTCTACCATGTAAGTCGCTAAGGTCCAGGGGCTACCCGAAAAGCCTATCAACGGCACTTCACCTTTTAATTCTCGGCGAATAGTGCGTACTGCATTCATCACATACTGCAACTCACCTTCAGGATCAGGTATGCCAATTTTATCAACATCAGCCTTACAAGTGATTGGACGCTCAAACTTAGGACCTTCACCGGTTTCAAAATACAAACCTAATCCCATCGCATCAGGGATCGTTAAAATATCCGAAAACAAAATCGCAGCATCAAGGGGAAAACGGCGCAGTGGCTGCAGTGTCACTTCACAGGCTAACTCAGCATTTTTACATAACGACATAAAATCGCCAGCCTGCGCGCGCGTCGCTTTATATTCTGGTAAATAGCGGCCTGCTTGACGCATCATCCATACTGGCGTTTTGTCGACAGGCTGTTTTAGCAGCGCTCTAAGGTAACGATCATTTTTTAACTCGTTCATAAAACTTCCATTGCATTGATTCTGTCGCGAATTGTAGCAAAGCCCATCACCAAGGGAAAAGTAAATGTCAGCTTAATAGCCATTACTTGCCGTGATTAACGACATCGCTGACGCACTTTTTCGATTAACAGACGCGCAATGGTGCCATGTGGTGGTAACAAAGGAAGGTTGTTAAAATCGTACCAATTAGCATCATTTAGCTCGTGCTTATCAATGTTCAATTCTCCACTATCATAATCAGCAATAAAGCCCATCATTAATGAATGGGGAAACGGCCAAGGCTGGCTTTTCACGTAGCTAATATTTTTAACCTTGATCCCTGCTTCTTCAAACACCTCTCGCTCAACACACTGCTCTAACGTTTCACCGGCCTCGGTAAAGCCCGCTAAAGTAGTATAAATCTCTTGCCCTGGCTTATTATGGCGTACATGGTTTGCTAACAATACTTGCTTACCTTTTCTGATGGCGACAATAATACAAGGAGATACACGTGGATAGCAGCGGTGGCCACAGTCATAACACTTCATCGCTAGTTCCCAGTCAATACGGTGCATTTGCTTACCACATTGACCACAGAAACGATGTGTCGCAAGAAAATTAACTATTTGAAAAGCCCGGCCAGCCAAATTGAATAAATCATCATGCACTTTACCCAGCAAATAGCGTAAACCTTGATATTCCCCTAGCCCCATATCTATCGATGCATCAGTTAACTGGAATAAATAAGCTGGCGTGCCTTCAAATTCGCCAATATGAATACACGGCTCAAAGTCTAAATCTGGAAAAGGTAACTCCCTTAAACAACCAAAAGGAACAGGCTGCGGCCCATTTGCCACAAGTAACTGCCCATCATAGATAATAAACCACCATGCCACTAAATCTGGTGATAGATGGATTTGTTCATTTTGCAAAATTAAGTCCTCACAATTTCCATATAGCTCACAGTTATACATGAAGCCGGATTCAGTAACCAAATTAGAGTTGACGATAAGCCTGCTTTTCATTACTTATATCAATATGGCAATAAAAATAAAAACCAAGGACATAATATGCTAACCAAACTTGAACAAGCAAAACAGGAATGGGGTGGTACATCTCATATTATTGACAATTGGTTAAATGACCGCCAAAAGGTACTAGTTGAATACTGCGAGCTTGCAGGCTTACCGCCTTACAGTAAAGAGCACCAAACACTTCCCTCGATAGAGCAAATACAAACCTTCTGCCAGTCTTTGGTTGATTACATGTCTACCGGACACTTTGAAATTTACGACCAAGTAGTTTCGGAATGCGAAAGACACGGCGCTGAAAGCGCAAAATTAGCCCAAGATATTTATCCTCGCATCTCTACTACGACAGATACAGCGCTTGAGTTTAATGATAAATACGCCGAAAAAATTGACGATGACACGTCGGTGGACTTCGATGCTGATCTATCAAAGCTTGGGCAAATTATGGAGCAGCGCTTTGAACTAGAAGATAAGTTGCTAGCGACCTTGCATCAAAAGCATTTACAACCAGAAACTTAAATAGCAGTTACAAACAGACACTACAAATAAAAAAGGGCGCCTCAATGAGCGCCCTTTTCACATCTGCTATTTAATAGCTAGTTAACAGCTAAACTATTCAGCCGCTTTTTCATCTGCAACTACAGGCTCAGCCGCAGCTTTTTCAATTGACAGTAGTTCAACATCAAAAATCAGCGCAGAGTGCGGAGGAATATTACCTGCACCTTGGTCACCATACGCTAGCTCAGCAGGAATAGTGAACTGGTATTTTGAACCAACAGACATCAGTTGAACACCTTCAGTCCAACCAGCTATCACGCGGTTAAGTGGGAAAGTAGCAGGTTGGCCACGAGTCATTGAGCTGTCAAATACTTCGCCATTTAACAAACGACCTTCGTAATGAACTGTTACCGTATCTTCAGCGTTTGGCTTGTCGCCTTCAGCAGCTGTTAATACTTGGTACTGTAAACCAGAATCCGTAGTGGTTACGCCTTCTTTTTTAGCATTTTCAGCTAGGTAAGCCGTCGCTTCAGTTTTCGATTTTTCTGTTGCTTCAGCTTGTTTCGCTTGTGCAATCTCGCTTAACTTTTTGTCGTAAGCTTGCAATGTTGCAATCACGTCTTCATCTTTTAATTTCAGTTCGCCACGCAGCGCATCTGAAATACCAGCAATGATTTGCTCTTTGTCTAAAGTAACGCCTAGTTGCTCTTGCTCAGCTAACGTCTTTTCAATGTAACGAGAAACAGATGCACCAATCGCGTAAGCCGCTTTCGCATCTTCATTGGCAAACTCTGCCACAGGCGCAGTTTCAACTGCTGCCGATACCGCTTCAACAACTTCTGACTCAGCCGCTTTAGGGGCTGTTTCAGCTTGCTTATCATTACAACCAGCTGCAGCTAGTACAGCACCAGCAAGTAGCGATACCTTAAAAATATTATTCATGTAAATAACTCTCCCAAAAAAAATTCGCCTCATCGCGCATAATCAAAACACAAAGAGGGGCTTAGCGTAATAAATCCATTTATACTAACGCTATCACGCAGTAAACAAAACAAAATTAGTAGACTATAAAGATGACAAAAGGTGCAATCTTTTTATCTGTGATCTCGGCAATCTTGTTAACTGCTTGCAGCGGTGAGCAACTGTCAGCCACAAAAATCGAACACGCTGTTGAAGGCGCGTATGCTGCCGACATCTCAACCGATGGACATTACAGTGTTATTTCATCCATCCACCACGGCATTAGCCTATGGGACAATAAGAAAAATGCGCTTAAATATCAATGGAGCCATCAAAATGATGCGCAAAATGGGGTATTTTTAACGAAATTTTCTGATGATGCCAGTCATGTCGTCACCGCGAGCAGTGATGAGTTCGTCGTCTGGGATGTGGCAACGGGTGAAGCCAAAGGCTATTACAAAATCCCTGAATCGAATATTCGTGACATCGTCATCTCGGCACAAGGACGTTACGTGCTATATGGCTTAGCAACCGGTAAAGCCGTACATATCGATTTAAATACCGGGAGACGCATCGAGTTTCTCGGCCATACAGAAAAAATAAATGCGGTGGATATGTCAGCCAACGGTCACTATGCGTTAACCGGTGGTAATGATTATACAGCCTACTTCTGGGATACCCGCACAGCACAAGTACTGCATCGCTTTTCTCATCCTAGCCGGGTCACTATGGTTAAACTAGAGCGAGAAGGTAAATATATATTTACCGCAGACAACCAAAAACAAGCCAACATCTGGGACATGCGCAGCGGCCAACCGGTAAGTCGGTTAAACTATCTAGCCCGCCAAGAGATTTTCAGCAGCGTGCGCTTTGTTGAACAAGGCAAATATCTTTTAACGGGCTCTCCGTCTCGCATGCTGGCACTGTGGGACTCAAAAACCGGTCAACAATTACAGAAGTGGCATGTCAGCCCAAGAAAAAACAGCCGTCCGAAAAGCGCTGTTGTATACTCAGCCACCTTAGCAGATGGGCAAATTCTTAGTGAAAGCTCGGCTGGCCTTCTCGAAACTTGGACTTTAGATAAGAGCATATCCCATGAATAACCTTGAAGATGTATTGAAGCGACTGGAATACTTAGAAACAAAAGTTGCCTTCCAAGACGACACCATAGAAGCGTTAAATACTGAAATCGCATCGATGCAAAACCGCCTTGAAATACAACGTGAACAAATGAAGTACCTAGTGAATAAAGTCAAAGATGTGCAAAGTGGGCAAATCGCTCGCGAAGAAGACGAAACGCCTCCTCCTCATTATTAATATATTGCCGCTAAGCTAGGTTAGCTCTGCTGATTCCCTCAGCAGAGCAGGCTATGATACCTTGAGAATAAATGGTTAAAACGCTGCGCCACAACTCGCCCCTTTTATTCCAGCAGCTAAGCTATCACTATCAAGCCGCGTATTAGCATCATTAATTCACTGCAAACATCCACTTGCCAAAGAAATAAGGGTTTAGTTTATGCTAGAGCAAGGGCGACAGGTTATTAATTACCTGCAACAACACGGCGTCGATTACGCCGATATTCGCATCCATCAATTGGACGAAGAAGAAACCATTGCCACTATGAAAGGCGATGTTGATAAATATAATCTGGTTAGCAAACAAGGCTATGGTATTCGTGTATTGGTGAATGGCGCGTGGGGCTTTGCATCCAGTGAGGTGATGACCTTAACGGCGATGCAGCAAACTGGCCATCAAGCCATTGCAAAGGCAAAAACCGCTAGCGACTATATTCAACAAAAAGTCAGACTTGCACCAAAAGCGGTTATTCAAGATAGCTACACCTCACCTTGTCAAATCGATCCCTTTACCGTTTCTACTCAAGACAAACTGGCACGCTTATTACAACTCGATAGCCAGCTGGCTGATAAGCGCTTTGATTATTGGGGCGTATCGGCCAGCTTCTACAAGCGCGATATCCTCTATATTGACAGTGAAGGCAGTGAGATTCGTCGCCACCTAATTGAACTCGATGCCGAGCTATTTGCCTACGCCAAAGACCAAAACGGTGAGCAATGTCGTCGCACCTTCAACTTACCACAAGACGCAAACGGCACCACTGGCTGGGAAAACATCATCAACGATGCTCAGTTTGATCACACCGCCCGCATCCGCGAAGAGTTACTGGCATTACTCGATGCCCCTGAGTGTGAAAAAGAAGTATGTGACGTGATTTTATTGCCTGAGATGATGGCACTACAAACCCACGAAACCATCGGTCATGCCTTAGAGCTCGATCGCATTTTAGGCTATGAGTTGTCGTATGCCGGCGGTTCACACGTGGATTTAGCCGACTTTGGTCAATTGCAGTTTGGTAGCCACAAGCTCACGGCGCGCGCCGATGGCACAGTAGCTAACTCTCCCGGCTCTATTGGTTATGATGACGATGGCGTTAAAGCGCGCAATGTTACCTTAATCAAAAACGGCATACTGCAAGATGCCATCACTTCACGCCAAATGATCATGGAAGCCAACGCCAAAGCTGGCCGTACTATTTTTAGTGCGTCAGGCGCCACCAGCCGTGCGCAAAACTACAGTAATCTACCCATCGAGCGCATGAACAACATCAACATTGATCCCGGCCAAGATGGCAGTCTGGCCGATATCATTGCCGCCACTGAAAACGGCTTGTTAATGGAAACCCCACGCTCATGGTCAATTGGCTCTAACCGTGAAAACTTCCATTTTGCCACCGAAGTCGCGTGGAAAATTAAACACGGCAAGATCACCCACATGGTGCGCAATGCTACCTACCGCGGTGATAGCCTGAGCTTCTGGAACGCCCTCGATATGGTAGGTGATGAACGAACTTGGCAGCTGCAACCTGTGTTTCAATGTGGTAAAGGCCAACCCAATCAAATAATGCGCTTAGCCCACGGCATTCCCGCCTGCCGCTTTAAAAACGTTCAGGTAGGAGAGTAATCATGAGCAAACAATCTACCCACAAAGCGATGCACACAGCCATGCAACCTGTGCTGCAGTTACTCACAGAGATCAACACCTTTATGAAATATGAGGGGATCACTGGAAGTATCACGTACCGCCAAGAAAGTTCACACATGGTGCGCTGCGGCCGCAGTCAAATCTCCCTTAACGTGTCAGAAGAAGGTGAGAAATACTTTGTCGAGATCCAAGCCGGTCAGCGTAAAATTTCAGGCAGTACCACCGCCCAAGCCAACGACAGCGATAAACTCAAAACACTGGTATCAACCCTTAATGAACGGGTTAAACTGATGCCAGAAGTACCCCATATGAGCCCGATGACGGCGATTGTCCAAGGCGACCTCAACCGCTTTAATGCTGATGGGGCTCTGATTAACCTCGACTCAAAAGTGATGGTGGATCTCTTTAAGCGCTGCGGTGAGCACTTTGCCCATGGCAACGTTGAAGT
The DNA here is from genome assembly GCF_030547455.1 of Motilimonas sp. 1_MG-2023. Classification (NCBI taxonomy): domain Bacteria; kingdom Pseudomonadati; phylum Pseudomonadota; class Gammaproteobacteria; order Alteromonadales; genus Motilimonas; species Motilimonas sp. 1_MG-2023. Next base: position 8,806 of record NZ_JAUOPX010000048.1, read on the forward strand.
ATCAGGTGCCTTTTCTGCTGGTGTTTACAGCTACGCAATCATCAACACCTTAGTGGACGCGCCAGTGGCTTACCAAGGCAGTGATTACAACGTCGAGCTCGTGTTACAACTACTAGACCACGACAAAAAAGAACTGCGCGTCGCCGATGTTGGTGAGGCGTTAAATCAGTTCGACGCTAACTCGCTGATTAAACAACTAGATGCCAGCTACCAACTGCTCACCAATACGCCCCGTCAAGATATCGAGCCAGGTGAATATGATGTCATCTTCCATGCCGATGCCTTTGGCGATCTCATCAACTACCTCGGTTACATGGCGCTACACGGTGAAACTTACCAATACGGCATGGGCATGTTACAACAAGACAAACATCAAATCGGCAGTCAGCTGTTTGGCAGTAATTTTACCATCACTGATGATCCAACCGATCCCGAGGTGTTATTTGCTCGTCCCGTTGGCGAAAATGGTATAGCGCGTCAGCCCTTTCCCCTGATCAGTAATGGCGTATTAAGCAATCAGTTTTACAGTGATAAAGACGACTGCGATCGCTTTGGCATTGCGCGCAATAATGATATCGATGTGGCCAGCATTAAAGTGGCCACAGGCAACGGCCCCGCTGACTTTGCCGCCATGGTAAAAAGCTGCACTAAACCAACCTTATTTATTTCATTTATTCATTACATGAATTTAACCAACGCCGCCAAGGGTGAGTTCACCGGCAGCAGCCGCTTTGGCACCTTTTTAATTGCAGACGGCGAAATCAAAGCGCACTTATACAATCAACGTATCAATGACTCTTACCATCGTATTTTTAATCAAATCGAATGGTTATCGAGTCAACTCCATCACGTTAACATGTCGAGCACTTATGGCATGCGCAGCGCCAGCAGCATAGCTTGCCCGCGGTTTGTAAAAGTGAACAAGGTGAAAATAACCGGATCGAATGCGCCGGGTAAGGGCTAAAACACTATTAACTAAGAAAAATAAAAACCAAGGCTCAGCCTTGGTTTTTGATTCACACAAACTTACTCTAGATGAACTTAGTGCTTACAGTGCTCGCCATGAACGTGCTCTTCTTCGTCGTGGCTGTGACCACAACCGCCGGCGCTGTGCACATGGCCGTGGGCAAGCTCTTCATCAGTCGCAGCGCGCACCGATAATACTTCACCTTTAAAAATCAAGGTTTGACCCGCTAGCATATGGTTGCCATCTACGGTTACAGTGTTTTCTTTCACATCAGTGATTTCAACTGGGCGTGGGCCTTGGTCAGTTTCAGCAGTAAAACGCATGCCTACTTCAACAGCGCCTTCGGCTTCAAACAGCTCGCGTGGCACTTCTTGTACAAGGCCTTCTTGGTGCTCGCCGTAAGCATCTTCTGGCGCACAAGTTAAATCAAACTTGTAACCCACTTCTTTGCCATCAAGCTCAGCTTCAAGGCCGGGTACTAAAAACATGCTGCCTTGAATAAATTCAAGAGGAGCACCGCCTTCGGTTGTACCGAGCTCAACGCCGTCTGCATCATGTACAGAAAAATGGATGGATACTACTAAATCATTTTCAACTTTCATCTTAATTTCCAATTAGTTTTCGTCTGGGTTAAACACGCCAATCACTTGTTCAAACTGACGTGTGGCGCCACTTACTTCACCTGGGGCTTGGGACTGCAAGTAGTCACATTTAACGCATTGCACTTTCTCGACGTTTTGATCAACAAACACCACTATCGTGTCTTGCTCGTTACACGATGGGCAGGTTGCGCCAGCAATAAAACGTTTTCTCTTACTCATATTGCTCCCCTTTATTTTTGCCACAGTGTAACCGATCAAACAGGGTTTTTCTTCTGCTATCACACCTGTGTTAGAATCGCGGCTTATTTTTTAATGTTGAAGTAAATTATGATCACAGCCAGTGCCATTGAACTTATTCGCGGCGGACGCCCGCTGCTACAAAATGCCACCGCCAGTATCAACCCCGGCCAAAAAGTGGCATTAGTGGGCGCCAATGGCACAGGTAAATCCAGCTTCTTCGCTTTATTAAAAGGCGAACTCCATGCCGATAATGGCGAGTTAAGCTTTCCCAGTAACTGGCAACTCGCCAGTGTGGCGCAGGAGACTCCAGCATTAAATAAAAGCGCCATTGAATACGTGATTGATGGCGATCGTGAGTTTCGCCGTCATGAAGCCGAGCTTGCCGCAGCAGAAGCCGCCGAAGATGGCCATAAAATCGCCCTCCTGCATGGCCAAATTGAAACCATTGGTGGTTACACCATTAAAGCCCGCGCCGCTGAGCTATTAGCCGGCTTGGGCTTTAGTAATGAAAAACAGCAGCACGCCGTCAGTGATTTTTCTGGTGGTTGGCGTATGCGCCTAAACTTGGCACAAGCCCTGCTTTGCCGCTCAGATTTATTGCTACTGGATGAGCCAACCAACCACTTAGACTTAGACGCAGTAATCTGGTTAGGAAAATGGCTAAACGCTTATCCTGGCACCTTAATTCTGATTTCTCATGACCGTGACTTTATCGACGACATCGTGGGTAAAATAATTCACATCGAGCAAAATAAATTTTTCGAATACACAGGTGATTATTCCAGCTTTGAAAGGCAGCGCGCCGAAAAACTAATGCAACAACAAGCCACTTATGAAAAACAACAAAAGCAAGTGGCGCATATGCAAAGCTACATTGACCGCTTTCGCTACAAAGCATCAAAAGCGCGCCAAGCACAAAGCCGCATCAAAGCCCTAGAAAAAATGGAACTGGCGATGCCAGCGCACGCCGACAGCCAATTTAACTTCTCATTTTTTGCACCTGACGCACTGCCAATGCCATTGATAACCATGGAAGAGATTTATGCTGGTTACGGTGATACCCTGATTTTAGAAAAAATAAAATTTAACCTTGTGCCCGGCAGCCGTATTGGTTTACTCGGTCGCAACGGCGCCGGTAAATCCACTTTAATCAAACTACTGGCAGGCGAAATCAAAGCCCAAGGCGGCAACTTTGAGCTTAACCCTAATGCCAAAGTCGGTTATTTTGCCCAGCACCAACTTGAATTTTTGCGCTTAGACGACACGCCACTTGAGCACTTAGCACGTTTAGCTAAAGATAAAACCGAACAAGAATTGCGTAACTATTTAGGTAGTTTTGGTTTCCAAGGCGACAAAGCCCTAGAGCCCGTTGCACCGTTCTCGGGCGGTGAAAAAGCGCGATTAGTATTAGCGCTGATCGTATGGCAAAAACCGAACTTGCTACTACTCGATGAGCCAACCAACCACTTAGATTTAGAAATGCGCCACGCCTTAACCGTTGCGCTGCAAAGCTTTGAAGGCGCGATGGTCGTGGTATCGCACGATCGTCACTTACTGCGTACCACCACAGATGATTTATACCTAGTGCATGATGGCCAAGTGGAGCCGTTTAATGGTGATTTAGAGGATTATCATAAGTGGCTTGGCGAACAGCAGAAAATTGATAAACAAAAAGCCGCGCCTGATAACGGGGAAAAGAGCGCTAATAGCGCCGTCAATCGCAAAGAGCAAAAGCGCTTAGAAGCCGAGATCCGTAAGAAAACCCAGCCGTTCAGAAAAGCAATGGAAAAAGCGGAAAAACAAATGGATAAGTTAAGCGCGCAACTGGCAGAAGTAGAGCTAGAACTTAACGACAATGCCCTTTACGACATCGCACAAAAAGCTAAATTGACCAAAATATTAGAGCAACAACGTCAGCTTAAAGCCGAAATTGAAGATGCAGAGATGGAGTGGATGGATGCCCAAGAGCAATTGGAAGCGTTAGAGGCGGAGCTTAACCTCCCTTAACAAGCTCATTTTTTAATCGAGTACTGAGCTACTAAAGATTAATCAAAACAATAAATAGCCCGTCAACAGATGGGCTATTTATTGATATATACTAACGGTCCGACACCATTTACCTTAGGTTATCGACCAAGGCGACTTAAGTGGGCAATACTCTATGTTTCATAAAGCAGCTCCAACTCTTGTCTAACCTAATGCAGCAACCCCTAAGCAAGCTTAGCGACGGCTTCTTTAACTAATTCAGCAATTTGATCCCACTGTTGATTATCAATTAAATCACTAGGCACCATCCAAGTCCCACCGCAAGCCACAACGGCCTTGATATCTAAATACTCGTTAATATTAGACGCAGATACTCCCCCCGTTGGCATAAAACTTACCGGATAAACCGCCGTCAATGCTTTTAGCATGTTGACACCTCCCGAAGGGCCAGCAGGGAAAAATTTCAACGTAGTCAACCCCATTTCCATCGCTTGCTCAACCAAAGAGGGGTTGTTAACGCCAGGAATGATTGGCATGTTACGTTGCTGGCAGTATTTAACCGTAGTGGGGTTAAAGCCAGGACTAACAATAAAATCGACACCCGCATCAATCGCCGCATCGACTGTTGCCGAGTTTAATACCGTACCCGCACCAATTAACATGTCAGGAAAAGCTTCACGCATGTTTTTTATGGCTTGCGCCGCAGCGGGCGTACGAAAGGTTATTTCAGCACAGGGCATGCCATTTTCAACTAATACTTTACCCAATGGCACAGCGTCATCCGCATTTTTAATCGCAATAACAGGAATCACTTTTAGCTCTTGTAAGCGTTCATTCAATGTTGTCATGGTTGGTCCTTAAATTAGTTAAATAAAGTTCTTAATCAATGCAGGGAGTAATAAATTTGGCGTCTATGATAGCCCCTTGATGCTGGATAACTGTAGCCGCAACCTGATGCGCTTTTTTTGCTGCATCAGTGGCTGCGGCGCCTAATAAACGCTTTGACATATAACCAGCAGCAAATGAATCGCCTGCAGCATTGGTATCAATCACCTTTTCTTTTGCAACATACTGAGCAGCAACACGAATACAGTGCTCTTGGCTCACAACAACACACTCCTGACCTCCTTGCTTCAATACAATTTCTTGCACCCCCAAGGCTTGTGTACGCTCAATACACTGCTCAATCTTGGTATCACCAAATACTGCTTGTTCATCATCAAATGTCAGTAGAGCGGTGTGAGTAACCGACAAGATGTGCTGGTAGTGCTCTGCTGCTTCCTCAGCACTTCGCCACAATTGCGGACGGTAGTTATTATCAAAAATAACCTTGCCACCTGCGGCTTTACAACGCGCAAGTAAATCATATAAACGCGCCCTGCTAGTTGCAGGTAAAATAGCTAAGCTGATACCTGAAAGATAAATCGCATCTTGTTTCACCAAGGCCTCTATTAATTCATCTGAAGCCGTTTCAAGCCAATATTTCGCTGCCGAATCATTGCGCCAATATAAAAAACTGCGCTCACCATACTCATCCGTTTCAACCATATAAAGCCCTGGTAGTTTGGCCTTAGCGCGCTGAACTAATTCTGTATTAATACCTTCACTGCGCCAGCTATCAAGCATTTCTTGGCTAATTTTATCTTCGCCTAGAGCGGTTACATAGCTAACATTAACGTTTTTACCTGCCGTCAACCGCGACAAATAAACAGCAGTATTCAGTGTATCGCCGCCGAAACCTTTACGTAAATGTTGTCCCACTTGCTGTAGCTCTATCATACATTCGCCGACTAGGGCGATGTTAAAATCGGCCATCTATCACCTCTACTTTTTAAAATTCAGCCCCCTTCGGTGAGACCCCCTCGCTCAAAAAAGGCCACGACGTCGTACATGGTTAATTTAGGTGCAATTACGCATCAACTACTCATATTTTTACATCTTCTATTTCGGCGGTAAAATGCCCCACAGCAACATAACCGATTTGGTCATGAATATCATGTACATGCCCGCCTGTTCAACTAAACATCAACAATAAACATAAGTTTGATAAAATATTAAATTGTATTTCCTTCCTCACAATCTAATTTGTATTTCGAACTATACTGACGAAATAGCCGATTAAACCTTTTAATGTCTTTACGGAGGGGCGATTGATAAAAATAACACGATGCTATAAAAAGCCTCAAATAAAGCCATTCATTAAAAAGGTCAGCAATGTTATTTCTCTTAGCCTTTTTGGGGTGATTCTTTATTCTGTCTCTGCTTTTTCACCCGCCTTTGCAACTTGTAATCAGGCTTCTTTAACATGGGGTTGGGTTGCGTGGGAACCGTTCATTTACCAAAGCCGACAAGGCGTAATGCAAGGCATTGATTATGAAATCGTGTCACAAGTGTTTCAACAAACGGGTTGCTTATTTTCGGTGACAGATAAAGAAATCCCTTGGCGTCGGCAATTGGCGTGGCTAGAAGCAGGAGAAATAGACGTCATGACAGGCGCATCCAAAACGGCCGAGCGAGAACAGTATGCCTTGTTTTCACTTCCTTATCGCACCGAGTCCGTCACCCTATTTATCAGAAAAGCAGACCAAGAGAGTTTTGCTATCAAGCAACTATCAGATTTAACTCAATCAAAACTGCATCGTCTAGGGTATTACAAGGGGACTTATTACGGCGAGGAATTTAGTCTGCTTCAACAAAAGCCTGAGTTTCAAGCTTTACTACAGTCCGATATTGAAATTAACAACTTTACTCGTCTGCTAAATAATCGTATCGACGCAGTCCTTGCGGATGAAATAGCCGGTCAACTATTGATAGAGCAACTTAAACAACAAGACAATATTGTACCATTAAAGGGCTTTAGCATTAAAACAGGGGGGATCCATGTTATGTTTAGTAAAAAAACCACCTCAGAGGCCTTTATCACTCAATTTAACCAAGCGCTAACGAAGTTTAAGGCATCTTCTGAGTACCAAAGGATTTTACAACGATATTTAAAGGGAGAGTAGCAATCCAAACTGACCTTTAATTCGTTGACTTATCTAAACGTACGAACATAAAAGTGAAGCCAGTGAGCGACCATTCCCACACCCCAATCAGTAAACTATTTTTAGCCTATTTAGGTGGTCGTATCAATGGCGGGCACATAGAGTTGCATGATGTCAGATTCGTGCACGGCGACAGTATTATGGCGACTTATGAGCAATTGAAACAACAATGGATTGGCGACAAAGGCCGAGTACATTTAGATAGTTACGTTGAACTTCGACATATTAATGGCTATCGCATAGCGCTCTCGGCGCGGCCTCCTAATAATGACCTCAAACTGTTTTTTGTTAATTTAGGTGGCTATCATCCCAGTCAACTAGCCGAGCAGCACAGCTTTGGCGTTTTTGTCGCCAACAACGCCGAGCAAGCTAAGCAGCGTGCATGGCATGAATTGCTTGGCCGTTACCAAGTTGATTGGCAACAGGCTCATAAAGACGATTTAATCGCAGTCGATGATTGTTTTGCTATCTCATTATTAGATAGCCCACTCAATATTCACCTACATTACGAAGGTGAGCATTTATCTCAGATGCAGCCACTGCGCCCTGACTGGTTTGGCTACCACAAACTGTAAGCTTTAGTTCAACGCTAGAACGTTAGATAGAAATAAACGGTTCTTTCACCCCACCACTACCCCACCAGTTTTAGCCACCAAAGATCTCCATTGTTACTTAACTGACTGATAGATAATGAATTTGTTATTTTGTGCTATCACAGTGGCCTGACCAAATAAGCGCTTCAGCTTCTCGCCATAGCCAAGCTGACGATTACCTATCACGATTAAAGACTGTTTCGGCTTTAACACCCGACGGGAATCATTAAACATTTGCCATGCGATATGATCGGTAATGGTATTGGCTTGATGAAATGGCGGATTACACAAAATTAAATCAGCAGTATTAGCCCCAAGGCCATCTAAACAGTTATTCACCATCACAGTAAATTGCTCAGCCTCTAAACCATTTAACAGCACGTTTTCTTGACATGATTGTGCCGCCATATAGCTCTCATCGACACTGGTAATATGCGCCTGCGGGTTTAACTGCGCCGCCTTGATGCCGATAACACCATTACCACAGCCTAAATCAATAATATGCTGTAAGCTTGAATCTTTCGGGATATGCTCAAGTAGCAAGCGGGCACCAATATCTAGGCTATCACTAGAAAACACATTGGCATGATTGCTTAAGGTTAAACCATGCTCAGGCACTGGCCATTGAGTCGGTTGTGGTAAAGGCTTAACCAAGTCAGCATTGGGCTTACAGAATATTAAACGCGCCTTTTTCACCGCTAATGACGTTTTGGTTTCACCTAAATGTTTTTCAAACAAACGCAAGGTCGAGGTATGAATATCTTTCGCCTTCGCCGCCCCAATCACTAGGCAGTCTGCTGGCAAAGATTGGCACAACTGCTGTAAATGCCAAGTAAGTAGTCGGTTGTTTTTCGGTAATTTAATCAACACCAATTGAACATTGTATGGCAGCTCGGCTAGGCAATCTTGAATAGTAATATGGGGTAACTGATTTTGCTTAAGGTTTTCAATACAAGCTTGTCTGGCAATAAAGGAATCCGTCACGCTCGTCACCTTTCCCTTGGCTGTAAACCAGTTACTTAGTGCGCCAAAGCCATCATTAATAATCAGTATCGGCCGTTGGGGATCAAGCACGAGCCCCTCGCAGTGGTTAATCAGGTATTCATCCGCAGCGTCCCAAGCTTGTAATGTTTCATTGTTGCGAACAGGGTAACGCTCCAAAATCAGGGTGCGCTGATGCAATGTAAGTGAAGGTTTCATCATAACTACTAAATACTAACAGGCCGAATTAAGTCGGCTATTGTCGCAGAAGCGAGGACAAATCGAAATACACCCCAATAATTAACCTCAGTTTTGCTTCAGCCAATGACGCGCGGATACAGTCTGCTTTACTTATCCACAGCTCGGATTAATTAATACAGTGAACTATGTGCTGGCTTGGACTGACTTTTGTTTTGCCCTTTTGGATTAACTAGATTAAATGCCTGTAGCCAAGTTACAAATTCATCTGCTTTTAACGGCTTAGAATAAACATAACCTTGGATTAAATCGCAGCCTCGCTCACGTAAGTAAGCGATTCCCTCTTGCTCCTCAACCCCTTCAGCTGTCACGATGTAACCCAAGCCGTGACTGAGCGCGATGGTCGTTTCTACTATCATGGTATCGTTTTGGTTATAAAGCATGTCTTGAATAAAACAGCGATCAATTTTTACTTCATTGACTGGCAACTCCTTCAAGTAGGCAAGGGACGATTGTCCGGTGCCAAAGTCATCGATGGCAACTGAAATACCAAGGTTTTTAAATAACTGCAATACCGAAATGACCGTTTGCGGATCTTTCATCACCGCTCCTTCTGTCACCTCAATAGCCAGGGCGCTAGCTGGCACTTGATACTGTTGCAGTAAATCTTGAATAAGGGTTGGCAACTGCAAATTAAGTAAATCATGAGCCGACAGATTCACCGCAACTTTAGGTTCAACTCCTTGCTTACGCCAGCCGGCTATTTGCGCCACAGCTTGTTGCAACACCCACTCGCTGACTAAGCCAATATTGCCAGAATGTTCGGCTAAACGAATAAACTCATCGGGTGGGATAAAGCCTAGATCGGGGTGTTGCCAGCGGATCAATGCTTCAGCGTCACGACAGATGTTGGCCTGAATATTGACTTTAGGTTGAAACACTAAATGAAATTGCCCTTGCATTAAGCCCGCCGTCAAATCACTGATAATCGTTAATTCACGTTGGTACTGTTCGTCTTCTCCCGCGAGATAGGTCGCTAAGGCTTTATTTTCAAGACAGGCTTTAGCCAGCGCAATTTCAACGCGACGTAAAATCACATCGACCGAGCCACCATGTTGAATTAAGTCCAACACACCGGCACGAACAGTGAGCGTAATATTAGAGCCGCGCACCGGAAATGGTTGCTCAAGCTCATCTAAGGTGGCACACAATTGCTCGCGATTTATCCCTTTTTTATATAGCAAAAGAAACGCATCGCCGTCGACACGCGCAATAAAATCAGCTGCAGGAGTAATCGTTTCCAAGCGCCGAGCAAAGCGCACTAACAAAGCATCCGCGTTAGCAAAACCTATCATGTCGTTAATATGGCGAAAACGCTGAAGGTCTAGCAGCACCAAATGACCAGCTAAATCACCGTTAATTTCACGTAGCATTTGCTTGGCAGATTCTCGGTTGTGCAGCCCAGTCAAGCTGTCATGGCAAGATTGATACTTAAGCGCCGCTTCACGCGAAGCCACATGACTTTGCATTTCATTCATACTGCTGGCCAAGCTCTGTAGCTCAGTCGGCGCGTCAACAATCGGCTCGGGCTGCTCACCTTTACCTATCTCCTGCGCATAGCGCACTAAGTTCATAATCGGGCGACTTAAACTACCAGACAACCAAAGGGAAACCAGTAACGCAAGGGATAAAGTAACCGTAAAAATCAACAGCAAATTATTACGCAGCTGAATAAAACTTAACTCCCACGGCAAGTTTGATAAATGCAAAACTGCCCACTGATCATTGCTTTTCTCATTAAGTAACATAGAGTACGACAGGTAGTTTTTGGGGAGGCCTTCTTTAGCCATCTTAGCCATATTCGGTAGCTCAGCCAGTCCGTTCAAAAAATCTACTTGCTCTGATTTCGCCAGTGTCGAAGAAATACTTGGCGGTTGATCCGGTGACGAATGAATAAAACTGACATCGACTCCGGTAATAGCTTGCGCATCTTGCGCAACTTGTTGATCCAAAACAAACCCCATGCCCACCCAAGCAATTAATAACGGGGCTTTAACGGGCTGTAGGACAAATTGATAACTCACCCCATCGATATCCAGTACGGTCGAAGAGCTAACACTATTAGCCCCTGCAGCTAAGGTGTTTAACGCCTTAATTTCAGGCTGATTCACTCCAGATAAGCTCGCACTGATTAACTTTCCTTCTGGGGAAAGTAACACCACAACATCAGCATCGATCTGGTTGCCTTGGTTTTCTATCACCGAAGCGATGGTTTCTTGCTCGCCCGTTGCAATGGCTTGGCGAAAAGCAAAATCTGCTGCAAGTACCGATACGCTTTTATTAAGCTCTTTCGAGCGGTTTTTTAACATATCTAAAAATACATTAATTCCCACATCTAAACTTTTTTGTTGCTGCTTTAGCCTATCTTCGTGCATCGCCGTTAGCACCGACACCGCCGTTCCTAACTGAACCACGGTTAACACTAAAATAAATACCACCACTAACCGAGTACGGTAGCTTTTAAACATAATCATCTCACTTGATAGTTAGGGTAGCCAGTAGGCTTATCTACTGGTTTAGGTTGATCAATCAGCAAAACTAGGCTCAGTGAAGCCGCGCCATCAGTGAGCTTTAGAGCCGCTAGAGGTTGATCTTTTTCTTGCCATGGGAGCCATAACTTAACCTGATAAGATGCAGCATTAACGGGCAAAGTAACACTGCTTATAGCAATCAAAAGTGAAGCAAAATATCGCGGTGAAATAGACATCTAACACTCCCATAAAAACCCATTTCAAGTAACTTTGAATGTGTAACTAGGATCGATATTCTTTGAGACTAATTTTGCCCACGCTAACGCGCACTAAACCAAAGCCAGTGATAAACCTTCCCAGACTGCGGGCTAAAACCCACCATTAATAGTCAACTCGCCACCATTAAACTATGCGATAAGAATGGCTATTTCGCCAACGTAAAGGCCTACAAATAAAAGTCTAATCAATTACAAAGCCCGATTAGCCTAGGGCAAACAAATGAACATTTTTTGAACGATAGATAGCGATTTATTAGACGAATGTCTGCCACAGGGAAGCGGCAACTAAGCCTTCAAGGATGCTTTTACGGCGTTTCGTATAATAAAATGTTACTTGCTTTAAGCTTATGCTCAAATATTGTACGTTCATACGTTCGCCCTACCTATTAACCAGAGTGATAAAACAATGTCTTTACCCTACCATCATTTTCGCTTACATAGCCCAGCCCTTGCTGGTAACTTGTTACAAGATAACCCTGTACGAGAGGCACTTATATACTTACCACCAAGCTACCATAAACAATCTGACCGATGCTATCCGGTGGTTTACTTACTTCATGGTTTTGGCGGTACTGCCAAAGGCTGGTTTTCCGAACAGCAGGGCGAGCCAAGCTTACACTTAACCATGGCGCAGCTAATAGCGACAAAACAAGTCGAAGAGATGATTATTGTGGTGCCAGAAAACAGTACTCGCTTTACCTGTACTGGCTATAACAACAATGACGTTCAGGGCCACTGGCTAGACTTTATTTGCCATGATTTAGTCAATGCTATTGAAGGTGAATATCGCTGTTTGGGCGGTGCAAAGCATCGCGCGCTGATGGGTCATAGTTCAGGAGCAGACGCCGTACTGAAAACCCTTTTTTATAAACCCGGTTTTTTCCAACACGCCTTTGCCATGAGTCCAGCCAACCTACACAACGATAGCATCACGTTTTTTAAACAGTTATTCAACGACAACCACACAACCTTAATGCAAGCCGCCCAAGGCGAGCTAGCCATAGAGCAGCTTGATGTGTGGCAACACCTTTTGCTCTGTCGCTTACAAGGTGCACTGCCCGATGTGAATAAACCACCGCTATATTGCCGCTTGCCTGAACAAGAAAGTGATTGGCTACAACTGGCGAATACCGCTTTTAATTGCGTGATTCCCACTCACGGCCAGCATTTAAAAGACGTCAACATAGCCATTGATATTGGCAGCCAAGAAGATACTCACCAAAGCTGTCTCAATTTAGTGAAACAGTTTAATCAGTCGGGAGTGGCCGTTGAACTGTTTGAATTTGATGGTGGTCACGTCGACCATATGGGAAAAAGCCTTGCTTACGTTTTACCTTGGCTCAGTCGTGCGCTAACAAGCACTGATTGATAAAATCAGGTAAACTGAACAGCATTCTCGACTTACTTATTTACTTAATATGACGAAAAGAACAGACGTCACCATCGGTTTAACCAACCCTAAAAGTGCGACTAATGTTGGCGCCGTCATGCGCGCCGCGGGGTGTTTTCAAGTTGATCGCGTAATTTACAGTGGCGAGCGTTACGATCGCACCTTAAAGCTAAATACCGACACCAAGAAAATCCGCTCAAGTATTCCTCTCACCCAGCAAAATTGTTTGTTAGACAATAAGCCAGAAGAGGTAAAAGTAGTGTGCGTTGACTTAGTAGTCGGTGCAACACCACTACCCGAATTTGAACACCCAGAAAAAGCCCTTTATATTTTTGGCCCTGAAGATGGCACCATTAGCCAACAAGTGATCGATCAAGCCGATGCCGTGGTTTACATTCCAACCATAGGTTGTTTAAATCTCGCAGCCTCCGTTAACGTACTTTTATATGACAGAAGCACGAAATTGGCGCAACTAAAGGCCAGTGACGAATTAATACACAATAGCCGTGATCGTAACAACAAAGTAAAAGTTAAAAAAGCGGAGTAGCCTTATCAATCAATCGTAGGCACAGTGCTCCAGAGGCTGACCAATTATACTAGCAGTTGGCCATATATACCCAATCAACTTGGAGAGGCTTGATTTCAGCAAGATCTTACACTCGTTTAGGCAAGGCATTGATTGCCGGTAATGGCTTCCCCTTATCAAAATCAATAACACAGTATAAACGCGTGTAAAACTTGCCCTTTGGGAGCCCGCCGTGTTTCCACTACGTTGTTACGCTAATTTGAAAGGTGCCTACATTCCTTCATTAGCGTGCCTAGTATTGAAAACACGGTGGCGCTCTGAAACATACATCTTCAAGTTGATTGGGTATAACTACTGCTATTGCTGTAATGGCTGCGTTTTAGCTTGCGACATGATGAACAAGCGACACTTTCGTTCAACGCGGTCTGTTAAGACCGCTCGCTTTTTTAACTTGAATATTTCTGCAATAACTTAGTAATAAAACCATCATCCAGCATACTTTGCAGCACCTGATTCAACTGATCTAGTGGCACAGGGCTAAGTTTAGAAACGGCCGGGGTGATCTTTTGCTCGCTGAACAAAAAACTAGCAAAGACAAGTTCATTTTGATAACCGCTTTCTTTGAGCAACCAAGTGCCTTGGATATCGGATGTGACAACCGCATCCAAGCGTCCCGCCTTTAACCTTGTTAAATTATGCATTACCTCAAGTGAGTCCGAACGAATAACTAGCCCATTAGTTAACTCGTTATCTATTTCTGGGTATGCATATCCCAACACCGTTCCTAAGGTTAAGCCGATGAGATCTTCCACATTGGTGATATTAGGCGAATCACGACGGATCACTAACACATTCTTTTCATCAAATATTGGCAGCGCCCAATCCACCTTATCAGGCTCAGCCAACCACTTCGGGCTTGACGTTACCACGACATGGACCTTTCCGGTCTGCAGACTATATTCTAAGCGCTTCCGTGCCACTTGCTGGTAACTCACCACAACGTCGGCGCGCCTAGCAAGCTCGTCCATTAGCTCAACAATAATGCCAGATTCAGCGCCACTCGGGCCTAAAAACACATAGGGTGCATTATCACTAGGCGCATAAGTAACCACCAGCAAGGATTTAGCTAAAGCAACGTCACTAAAAATGAAGCTAAAAAATATCAACCACCTAAACTTCATAACTATCCCTTGCCAGTAATATGAATCCGCTAAGTATAGTTCGGCTTTTCTCTCCACTATTAGCAATCAATATTAATTTACTTAAGTTCTACTTAAGGCAGTCACTGCCAAATGGAGTATGTTTACGGCAAAATTACGTTTTTTGGCTGACAACACCAAGCGAACAGGGACATATCCACCACACTTTTGTAGGCAAAACATACTGTTACTCTTGTCCAGTAATAAGATGAATGAGTCATGATGAGCCCAGCTTTTAAGCTAGAGTTTTACCTTATAAATAAAAAGCGCTAACATGTCATAAAATGTCAAATACACATCAACTATAGTCAACAAGGAGATATCATGTCACACGCCATTCCAGGGGTAGAGTTTGCTGACAACACCAACCAAAGAACCCCTTGCGTGCTAGTGCTGGATGCTTCAGGCTCGATGAATGGAGCTCCCATTGAACAGTTAAACCACGGCCTCCGCGTATTTGAAGAGCAGCTTAAAGGCGATGTATCCACCGCTATGCGCGTCCAAGTATTAGTGATCACCGTAGGCGGTCACGACGATGTGACTGTGGTGCAGCCATGGGTCGATGCCATTGACTTTAAAGCGCCAGAAATAATAGCTTCGGGCCTAACGCCATTGGGCAAAGGCATGTCATACGCCCTTGAAGAAGTACAAAACCAAAAAGCCCAATACGACGCCAATGGTATCTCCAGCACCCGCCCTTGGATCATCATGATTTCTGATGGCTCGCCCAATGACTATGGCTGGGAAGAAGCCGCACAAGCTTGTCGTGAAGCTGAGCAAAACAAACGCGCGGTGATATTTCCCATCGGCACTGAAGGCGCAGATTTTGACGCTCTTGGTCAATTTTCCAATAAAACACCGAAAAAACTAAAGGGCCTTGCCTTTAACGAACTTTTTGTTTGGCTCAGCCGCAGCATGACCACGGTATCTTCAAGTGTACCGGGACAAAAAGTACAACTACCAAGTACCAATGAATGGGCCGAAGTCGAAATCTAACATGACGCAAACAACCAGTAAGCGAGCGCAAACGGTACACTTTGTTGGCGCAGCAGTGCGCGGTCAGGGCCACCTTAAAACCAATCAACCATGCCAAGATGCTTGGCAAGTTGCCAGCGACGCTGGCGCTACTGTGGCCTGCGTTTGCGATGGTGCAGGCTCAGCTAAACACTCAGATCAAGGCGCAAAAAAACTCAGCCAAATGGTCTGTGATAACTTGCTAAATTATGTATTGGCGCAACCCTCGGCGGTGATTGCAGAGCCAGAATTAGTCAATCAACTGTTCGATACCCTCGCGCAATGTCGCAAAGCGCTAGCCAATCAAGGTCCATTAAATGACTATCACGCGACGCTTTGTGGCTTAGTGCAACATCAACAACAAAACTTAGTATTTCATCTCGGTGATGGCTTGATCATTGGTATTAACCCAGATGATTGGCAGGACTTTATTATCAGCGAGCCTGAGAATGGCGAGTTTGCCGAAACCACGTATTTCTTTACCTTAGACGATTGGCAGTCGCACCTGCGAGTCATGTGCGCGCCAGCGCGTTACAAAATTTGGTTTTTAATGAGTGATGGCTGTGCCAGCTTTGCTGCGAAGACGCATCCCTATGTACCGGATTTAAAATTTTTAAAGCCGGTACATAGTTACTTAGCCAGTGTTGATAACGAGCTTGCCAGCCAAGCACTAACGGCAACCCTAGACGATCCTCGCACACATTCCATTACCCAAGACGATAAAACCCTAGTGTGGTTGTATAACTCAAGTTTGGCTATATGACTTTACGCGTTAATCTTTGCTTTAATGATGGCAAAAACAAACATGCCTTTATTTTTAAATACTCAAGATAAATCGTAACTCATCTTGCGCTAAAAGAAGCGACTGTGTGACAAACTAAAACCACCAGCAAGGGCTAGAGGAAAGCTATTAGTTTCACCCTACCACAAAGCATATGACCTTATTTAAGATTTCAAGGCAAGAGCCTAGCCCTAGTCCAGCATCTTTTTGCTCATACTTACTAGCCCCATACTCAGGGCGAGATCTCACAATATAAATAAGGCTATTGTGTATATTTAACAGTCAAAATTAGCTATGAACTCTTGCTAGAAGTCTGCCCATTACAAAACGTGCGAACAAAATATGTGCAATTCGATTACACATTTACCTGCACCTTTAGTTGCTGCACATTTTCTGTTCAAAGTGGAATCCCACCCTGGCCCCATACTGGGTACTACTTTTTCAATCTTGGGTCATAAACTTCCAAGCCTCCGATGCATTATCTTCAAGCTCTTTTGATTCCTTGGCAACAAATGGGATGGCTGAAGTCACCCAAACTGCAGCATCAACCATAAAGGGGATAGTTTTAAAGATAAATGCCGCAAACAGGACGATAATAAAAAAACGAGCAAATCCCTTTGCTTTAGTATCTTTAGTCTCTTGCAGCGACTTATTACAAGCGTCCCAACCCAACTTTGCAATAATCGCAACAACACCTAACTGTACAGCTAAAATAATGGATGTAATAAAGAAAAAGATGACTAGAAAAAAAACACCTTCAACTAAACCTGCTAAAACGTCCAAATGGCACTCCTAAAATCAAAATTCACAATCGAAACATAATGACTCACTTATCACTTAAAAACCTTGATTTGGTTTATATCTTATTGAATTAGAGGAGATAAGCCATTGCTTCCCCCTCTGAGATATTTAGCTATGACAAGTCGCTTTAAAAACAAGAGCCTTATGATGCCTTGCGTCTTATCTTAAGCACTATCCCTAACCCAGCGAAGAGCATGGCTAGCCCTAAAACTAAACTCATTATAACGTCACGGGTGGTGCGCTCCATAAATGGGCGGGTAAAGTTCCATTTATGTAAGAAGCTAAACGAATAACCTTCGTAGCGTGCGTTGTCGGTGAGGCGATCAACCAAGATCCCTGTCGCCGGATCAATAAATACCTTATCACCTAGCTTGCTATCATAATCCAGTTGCCACACAGGCAAGCGCTTGTTGCGAAAATCATAATGTAAACCGAAGTGCGTAATAAGCTGAGTGCCTTGCAGCTGCTCAAGGGGTAAACCCAACTGTTGCTCAGCCATTGCTATCACCAGTTTTTCATCGTTAAATGCCACTTGCAGGCCCGTTTTCGCCGAGATATACAACGCCGGATCCGTAATGGCGATGCCGTCATAAATCGCGTCACGTTGCGGGGCTTGATGACCGTGATGACGGTGCTCATCTTTACCTGTCGTTTTCACCGCATCATGGACATGGCCGCCCTTACCCGCTTTGTTACTTGGTAAACTTAAGCGATAAATTAACTGCCCTTGCGGGTCGCGAATTAAACTTAAACCATTCAGCATAAAGCCAAGCTCTTTGCTAGACCATATTTGTTGGTTGAGCTCATCGTCTTGCCAAGTCAATGGCTGCGCTAAACGCAAACCGTTGTGTTGGTCAGCGATGGCAGCATGTAACAGGTGATACAAGCCACTGCCACTAAAGCCCAGTAAAGGCAACCAGATAGCATACGCCACTAAATGATGCACATTACGCTGCCAAGTCGCCTTAGCGCTGCGCTTAATAGAAAGTACCAGCGCCATACCAGTTAGCGTGCTTAGCACCAGCACTAACATTAGTAATCCCACCAGCAATACTCGCGCATACTCAAAATCATCTAACCAATGCCAAGTGTGTAAAGTACGAAACCAGCCTTGCACTTGAGTTTTGTAGTCATTAGTGAGCCCAGCTTGGGCGTTGGTTTCCGTGTGTACATAGATGGTGAGACCATCGGGCGAGTCAAACGCCACTTTATACACCGGCAGCAAGCGGTTAACCCAAGGGTAAGCATGATCAAACTGCGTTTGCAGGGTGACGGACTTGATCGCCGTATCAGCGAGGCCGGTATAATGACGCGCTAACCACTTAGCATGCTCAACATCATGATCGGCTAACTCACGATAATTACTTAAATCAAAGTAACGCCGCGGCGCCAATTCATCTTGCGTCACCTGTAGCACCGCGCCATTGACCGAGGGCACAACCTTCACCAATAACGCTTGATTGATTTGGTGTTGTTTTAACACCGCTGGCACTTGGCTTACCAAACTGGCGGGTAATACGGCTTTAGGCGGAAAAAAAGCCGCCAACTTTGGCCCAGTCCAACTCATTAGCGGATGTAACAACCCCGACAACGCCCAGATAAATAGGCTAATAAACGCCAACCAAGCGAGACGGTTGTGCCATGTTTTAGCCGGCTTTAACAGCGGCTTTAAAAATTTAAATTGCATGGGAATACCTTACATATGCCTTACCATCAACAGCTTCCAAGCACCTATGTTGCCAATCACCAAGTGCTTGGAGCCGTATTCTAAAATCAGCCCTTAAAACTGTGCGTCAATACCTAAGTAAAAACTGCGTGGCGCGCCCGGACGATAGGAAATATTAGGGTTACCCACTTGGTTAGAGGTGTAAGTAGAATAACGTGTATCCGCTAAGTTCATTACCCGACCACGCAACATCACGCGGTCGCTAATTTCATAGCTGGCGCGCAAGTTAAATAAATCATGGCCCTGATATTTATTGGTGTTGGTTTCGTCGGTGTAGTATTCACCTAAGTGCTCCCACTCAACCTCTATTGCTAATCCATCTAAGGCTAACGGCGCGTATTGGAATGCAAGATTCCCCATGGTGTTGGGCGCTTTACCGACATCAAAACCAGCATAGTTGCGCGTTTCAACCACTGGTGGAACACAAGCTGGTGGATAGCAAGAGTAAATATATTGGTACGCTTTGTACTCTTGCTGGTTGTAAGTAAAGCCCGCGTTCATACCCCACTCGTCAGTTAGGTCACCTGCGAGCGACAGCTCGATACCTTGGTGCTGCGTTTTACCGGCATTGGTGGTTTTGCGATCGCGACCGTCGATATAGCTAACTACTTGGTTTTTCACGATCATGTGATACAAGGTCAGGTCATAACCAAAACTCTCCGTTAAATCACCACGAAAGCCAATTTCAAAACTGTCTGATTCAACGGGTTTTAAATCCGTGGTATTAACCGTTGAGCCAGAGCGAAATAGCTGGCCAACGGAAGGAATACGAAACGCATTACGATAATTGGCATAGGTTTGATGACCTTGATTAAAGCTATACACCGCGCCCAGTTTGGGGCTGAGGTGGTTAAAATCAAGAGACTGAGAATCGGGGCGCAACCAACGACCTCGGCCAATAATTTCACTGACACTGCGGTCAAGATTATCGGTGTAATCAAGGTGAAAATAGTCATAACGCAGCCCAGCCACTAAACGCCAATTATCTGCTGGTGTCCATTCGCCATGCACATAGGGTGAAATAGAGGTTTGGTCAGCATCATAATCGTAATGAGTACGACCTGTTTCACTGTAATCGGTAAAAATGTCGCCTTGCTTGGTTACCGAAATTTGCTTTTCTTGGTAGTCAGATACAGTGTGGTCGATGTCGACACCGGTGATCAATTCACCTTGCTCAAAGTTATAACGGTACTTACTTAATAGACCAAATGACTGGAAGTTGGTTTCACGAATGTTCGGATCATAAGTTACCATCCAACTGGGCATCATCTTAGTGGTGTTATCACGATAGAAGGGCGTAAAACTCAGTAGCGATACATCACTTAGCTCGGTGGCAATTTCCCCCGTTAAGCGAAAGGCACTCACATCACGAAAACCAATGTCGCCATGGTATTTATTCTTGGTCGGATTATTTTTGTAATCATCTTCTTCTAAATCTGACACGCCACTTTGGTCAACACCGGTATAAGCTGCGATCAACTTGTAACTGGTCGCACTAGAAAGATTGCCGTCAAAACGCAGTGAGGTTGAGTAACGCTGATATTCTGACTCATCACGATAACCGTCACTGTCAGTCAGGTTTAACTTAAATGCCATGCCATGATCGTCATTAATATCAGTGCCACCAGAAACCAGCGCGCGTTTCCAGCCATGCTCTCCCCCTTCAAGGTTTACTCGACCTGACGCGTAATCGGGACTGGCCTCAGTCACCGAGTTAATCACCCCGCCAATCGCATCACTGCCGTAGAGTGATGATCCTGGTCCTTTGGTCACTTCCACTCGCTCGGCCTGAGGAATATTCACTTCGTATAAACCGTTGTGATTGAAGAAACCGGTAGGACGAGTCGGCACCCCATCTTCTAAAAACAGATACACGCCACTGGTTGAAATTGGTTGGCGGATTGACGTCATATGCCCTTCGCCGCCGAGGTTATTAACATGCACACCCGCCACTCGATTAAGTAACTCAGCGGGGTGAGATGGCGAAACAGCTTCAATTTCTTCTTTGTCTTGCACGCTAACACTTTCCGCCAACTCGCTACGAGATTTACCTTCACGAGTGGCAGTGATCACCATGGTATCAACGCTGTTAGTCGTCGTTTCAATTTGGCCCGGTTCAGTTTGCCCTTGCTCAGATTGCGCAAACGCGGCAAAAGGTACAATACTGCTCATCGCCAATGCGATTAAGGTTTTTTTAGTTGTTATATTCATTTCTAATTCAACACGTTTATCAGCTAAGTTGGCGCTTTATTGGCATCTCAACCAAACAATCGCTTTCGTTAGCAAAATTAATTTTGATATTGAATTTGCAAGAAAAATCAAGCGGCAACCAAAGTTACACCGCAAAGCTTTCCAACAAAATCAGATTAAATGAGGCGGTTAAACGTGTTGTGGCGGCGGGGCGCGCAGGAGGGGTTGAAACCAAATAACATTTGCATATTCAAGGCCATTAGATTGATACCAAATAGCAGTGAGCTGGCTTAATAATAAGCTAGGTTTGATGCCAAGATAGACCTGCTGCAGTGCACTGAGATCGACTGCAGGTACACATAAAGCGCATTTAAATTTAGAAAAAGGAGAATCGCCGTGACCATCCAAATTAGCAACATCGGCATTAAGACCATCACTGGTAGCCATCGCATCGCCAGCAAATAGCTCACTTGCCTTAACCCACTTAAATCCCGTGGCGGTACAAATCAGTATTTTTTCGTTCGGATCGTAACCCTGCAGCGCCGGATTAACGGCACTGGCAGCGCTGGCATAGAAGGGCAGCATCAGCTTCAGCAGAACTGATATAACGAGAAATCGTGCCCAATGTCGAAAACATCCTTGTTTCATGGCGCGCAGATTAGCGACTCAGCAAAGCAAATGCAACATTTCGTTAACAGCATTCAATAAAACGCAAATAGCCAACCACTTGCAACTTATTGCTATAGCAGTAAACTATCCGCGCTTTTTAAGCACATTCTCAGGGCGGGGCGCAATTCCCCACCGGCGGTAAATTGTTTTCACCTCGATGTCGAGATAAACAAAAGCCCGCGAGCGCTTGGTTAACTCTGTTTAAGCAAGGTCAGCAGATCTGGTGTAACTCCAGAGCCGACGGTCATAGTCCGGATGAGAGAGAATAAAAAATAATGCGCGGGCTCGTCCGTTAGCAGGCTATTGTCAGCCATTTGCTAATGGGCACTTGCGTAGGCTTTTTTCGTGGTCAAACACGTCCTCTATCAGCCCTGATTCTGGTATCTATTTATAGAAGGAATTTACCATGAGTCAGTCTTTATTAACCCCATTTGGCACCCCGATGCAGCGTGTTGAAACGGCATTAATCGCCCTACAACAAGGCCAAGGTGTACTGGTTGTTGACGATGAAAATCGTGAAAACGAAGGGGATTTTATTTTTTCAGCGCAGCACCTCACTACCGCACAAATGGCGATGATGATCCGCGAAGGCAGCGGTATTGTGTGTTTATGTTTACCAGAAGAGCGTGTTAAGCAGCTCGATTTACCACAAATGGTTAGCAACAACACCAGCCAAAATCACACTGCTTATACTGTGACTATCGAAGCAAAAGAAGGCGTAACCACAGGTGTTAGCGCCGCCGATCGCGTCACCACCATCAAAGCCGCCACCGCAGCCAACGCCAAGCCCGAAGATTTATCACGTCCCGGCCATGTGTTTCCGCTAAAAGCGGTCAATGGCGGTGTGTTAGTAAGACGCGGTCATACCGAAGCGTCGGTCGATTTAATGCGACTAGCCGGATTCGATCCTTTTGGCGTGATTTGCGAATTAAACAATATTGATGGCTCAATGGCACGCTTACCTGAAGTGGTTAAGTTTGCTACGCAACATCAAATGCCCGTACTGTCGATTGAAGATTTGGTGAGTTACATTAACAGCCAGCAAAGTTTGGCTGGCTAATTTATTAGGTAGGAGATGTATGGACTCCTCCCCACGCGGGAGATACGGTATAAATAAATCGACGAAAAATTACTTTACCAAGG